>NZ_JBEXZS010000008.1:0-155091 GCF_040593685.1 Methylobacterium sp. EM32
AATCTAAGGTTGAAATCAGTACCCGCAGAGGCGTGGTTTTGAGGCTTGATTTCAACCTTTGGTACGCACGAATCAAATCCGTTAAGGCCGTAGCCCCTCTGCGGGGGAGGGTGGCCCCTGCGTCAGCAGGGGTCGGGAGAGGGGACGGCGCTTCCGAAAAGGACTGAACCGTTCTGACGGGCGCCGACCTGGATCGGCGTCGCGCTGCCCCTCTCCCAGCCTGCCTTCGCAGGCCGCCCTCCCCCGCGGAGGGGGAGGGTTCAGGAGGGGTCGCGCCTCAGGCGTACATCGCCTTGAGATCCAGCGTGCTCTCGCGCCCGATCGCGTCGTAATTCTCCGCCAGCCACGCCTTAGCGGCATCCCGCCCGGCATCGCGCAGGTGAAGGAAGAACGGCCACTGCGCCCGCAGGCGCGAGGAGGCCGAGGCGTCGTCGAGGGCCGAGCCGCTGCCGTCGATGCGGTGGAGCAGGACCTGCTTGTAGGCGTTCGAGCGCCCGAGCACGCCGTCGCTGATTAGGTCGTCGACGAAGTCGATCGCCCGCAATTCGCGCAGCAGGTTGGCGTTGAAGGTGATCTCGTTCAGCCGGTCGCGGATCTCGGCCGGGCTGCGCGGCGTCTCGCGGCGCTCGACCGGGTTGATCTGGACGAGCAGGATGTCGGGCGAGCGGGCGCCGTGGTAGAGGGGATAGAGCGGCGGGTTGCCGAGATAGCCGCCGTCCCAGTGCGGCACGCCGTCGATCTCCACCGCCTGGAACACCGTCGGTAGGCAGGCCGAGGCCATCACGTGGTCGACCGTGAGGTCGGGCCGCTCGAACACCGCGAGCTTGCCGGTCCAGACGTTGGTGGCCGAGATGAACAGGTCGGCCGGCCCGTCCCGGCGCAGAGCCTCGAAATCCACCGTGTCGGAGAGCGCCCGCTTCAGCGGATTGATGTTGAGCGGATTGGTCGCGTAGGGGCTGGCGACGGCGTTCCAGAACGCCCCGACGGGGGTCTTCTTCCAGAAGCTCATCACCCCGTCGACGAAGGTCTGCTGCGCCTGCGGCAGGTCGGCATCGAGGCTGACCTCGCGCCAGAACGCCTCCAGGCGCTCGCGTGCGCCGTCGGGGCCGCCGCGCAGCCAGCCGTCGACCATCACGACGGCGTTCATGGCGCCGGCGCTCGCCCCGGTGATCGCCTCGAAGGCGAGGCGGCCGTCCTCGATCAGGGCGTCGAGCACGCCCCAGGTGAAGGCGCCGTGGGCGCCGCCGCCCTGGAGCGCGAGCGCGATCGGCTTCTCGGCCCGGGGCCCGACGAGGCCGCGCCCGAGCGGTCCGGAGGCTGCCTGACGCGAGCCGGGGGCCTCGTGGAGCGTGCCGCAGGCGGCGAGGCCGGCGATGTCGCGAGCCGCGTCGGGGACTGTCGCCCCGCGGGACTCCGCTTGCTGGGATAGGGTCGTGTCCGTCATGTCCCGGGATGTGGTGTGCTGCATTGCAAAAGCAAATGGTGCGCCGCAACGTCGCGCCGGGTGGCCCGGCGTCACGCGCTTGACGCGTGCGATCGTCATCCTCAGCTAAGACGGTGCCCCGGGTCGGGAATGCCCGGCGGGAGTTCCCGACGGCCGGCGCGGCCGGGAAGGGTTTGGCAAGGATGTCGCAGCATTCCGGGATCCGCCGGTCCGGGCCGCCGATCGCGGCCCCCGTCTCGAGCGGAACGAAGCGATTTCCACCGCGCCCGGAAATGCTCTAGACGGTTGTCACGCCGCGACTGAAGCGACCCTAAAAGACTCTAGCGAACGACCCCCGAAGGTATCCGATGGAAGCCATGGAAGCCCTCGCCGCGACCGCCCCGGCGGACGCCGCTCCCGAGATCGCCGGCCCGAGCCCCCGGCACCGCACCGTCGGCGTCCGGATCGGCGAGGGCGAGGGCGCGGTGGTGATGGGCGGCGGCGCCCCGATCGTCGTGCAGTCGATGACCAACACCGACACCGCCGACATCGACGCCACGGTGGCGCAGGTCGCGGCGCTGGCGCGCGCCGGCTCCGAGGTCGTGCGCATCACCGTCGACCGCGACGAGGCGGCGTCCGCCGTGCCGAGGATCCGCGAGCGGCTCGACCGCATCGGCGTCCACGTGCCCCTCGTCGGCGACTTCCACTATATCGGCCACAAGCTCCTCACCGACCATCCGGCCTGCGCCGAGGCGCTGGCGAAGTACCGGATCAACCCGGGCAATGTCGGCTTCAAGGAGAAGAAGGACCTTCAGTTCGGCACCATCGTCGAGCAGGCCGCCCGCTACGGCAAGGCCGTGCGCATCGGCGCCAACTGGGGCTCCCTCGACGAGGCGCTCCTCACCCACATGATGGACGAGAACGCCAACTCGGCCCGTCCGCGCGACGCCCGCGCGGTGATGCGCGAGGCAATGGTGCAATCCGCCCTCCTGTCGGCCGACCGGGCGGTGGAGATCGGCCTGCCGAAGGAGCGCATCGTGCTCTCGGCCAAGGTCTCGGCGGTGCAGGACCTGATCGCGGTCTACCGCGAGGTGGCGCGCCGCTCGGACTACGCCATCCATCTCGGCCTGACCGAGGCCGGCATGGGCACCAAGGGCATCGTGGCGGCCTCCGCGGCGATCGGCGTGCTGCTTCAGGAGGGCATCGGCGACACGATCCGCTACTCCCTCACCCCGGAGCCGGGCGGCGACCGCACCGTCGAGGTGAAGGTGGCCCAGGAGCTGCTCCAGACGATGGGCTTCCGCACCTTCGTGCCGCTCGTCGCCGCCTGCCCGGGCTGCGGCCGCACCACCTCGACGGTGTTCCAGGAGCTCGCCCGCGACATCCAGAACTGGATCACCACCTCGATGCCCGAGTGGCGCAAGACCTATCCGGGCGTGGAAGGGCTGAACGTCGCGGTGATGGGCTGCATCGTCAACGGCCCAGGCGAGTCGAAGCACGCCGATATCGGCATCTCGCTGCCCGGCACCGGCGAGACCCCGACCGCTCCAGTCTTCATCGACGGCAAAAAGGCGATGACCCTGCGCGGCCCGACGCTCGCCAAGGACTTCGAGGGCATCGTCATCGACTACATCGAGCGCCGCTTCGGTCAAGGACGTCGCACCGCCGCCGAGTGAGCGAGCCGCAAGGTCAAGACCCGGTTACCGGAGGGGCAGGCGCGCACCGCCTTGCGCCCCTCCGGGCCCGTGCTACAATCCTGCCACAATCGGGCCCGGCGGACGCGCCGGGCCGCTGACTCTGAATTGCCGCATTTTCTGCGACGAACCGATGCCCACTTCGTCGGAAGATGCCCAAGGATCAGGCCCGCCACCCGGCCCATCAGCGCGCTCGGCGGCCATCCCGGCCGCTCGCGGGCACATCCCCGAACAGACATGACACAGTCAGCCGCACCCACGGGCGGACCCGTCGCGCCGCCCGAATCCCTCACCCCGCCGAGCGGCGGCCCGCCGACCAAGGCCGGCAGCGTCGACGAGGCCGAGGGCCACGGCCACGCCCAGGCGAGCTTCTGGACCCTGTTTCTCGGCTCCGTCGGCGTCGTCTACGGCGATATCGGCACGAGCCCGCTCTACGCCTTCCGCGAGGCGCTCGGCCCCGGCCGGGCCGACGGGGTGCTGACCGGCGAGGAGGTGCTCGGCACCGTCTCGCTGCTGCTCTGGGCGCTCGTGCTGATCGTCACCATCAAGTACGTCATCCTGCTGCTGCAGATGGACAACAAGGGCGAGGGCGGCATCCTCTCGCTGATGGCGCTCGCCCGCAAGGCGCTCGGCGGCTCGCACATCGTGTTCATGCTGGGCCTGTTCGGCGCCGCCCTGTTCTACGGCGACGCGATCATCACCCCGGCGATTTCGGTCCTGTCGGCGGTGGAGGGCCTGAAGCTCGTCACCCCCGCCCTCGACCACTACGTCCTGCCAATCACCATCGCGATCATCCTGCCGCTGTTCCTGGTCCAGAGCCGGGGCACCGCCAAGATGGCGACGTTCTTCGGCCCGATCATGCTGGTGTGGTTCTCGGTGCTGATGCTGGCGGCTCTGCCGCACATCGCCCGCACGCCGCAGGTGCTGTGGGCGCTCAATCCCTGGCACGCGGTGCATTACCTGCTCGGCCACGGCACCGGGGCGCTGGTGGCCCTCGGCGCGGTGTTCCTGGCGGTGACCGGGGCCGAGGCCCTGTTCGCCGATCTCGGCCATTTCGGCCGCCGGCCGATCCAGACCGCCTGGATCGCCCTCGTCGGCCCGGCCCTCGCGGTCAACTATCTCGGCCAGGCCGCCCTGGTGCTGGCCAATCCCGAGGTCACCGACCCGTTCTACCAGCTCGTCCCCGAATGGGGCCTGCTGCCGATGGTGCTGCTCGCCACCGCGGCGACGGTCATCGCCAGCCAGGCGGTGATCACCGGTGCCTTCTCGCTCTCGCGCCAGGCGGTGCAGCTCGGCCTTCTGCCGCGGCTCGAGATCCGCCATACCTCGGAATCGCATTCGGGCCAGATCTACCTGCCGCAGATCAACACGCTCTTGATGGTCGGCGTGGTGATCCTGGTGGTGCTGTTCCGCTCCTCCTCGGCGCTGGCCTCGGCCTACGGCATCGCCGTCACCGGCACGATGCTGATCACCGCCGGCCTCGCCTTCCTGGTGCTGTGGCGGGTGTGGAAGTGGTCGCCGCTCGCCGCCGGCGCCGCGATGGTGCCGTTCATCGCCGTCGAATTGCTGTTCCTGGTCTCGAACCTGCTCAAGGTGTTCGAGGGCGGCTACATGCCCCTGCTCCTCGCCGGCGCCCTGGTGGTGCTGATGTGGACCTGGGTGCGCGGCGTCACCATCCTGTTCAACAAGACCCGCAAGACCGACGTGCCGCTGACCGAGCTCGTCGCGATGCTGGAGAAGAGCCCGCCGCACCACGTCCGCGGCACCGCGGTGTTCCTCACCAGCGACCCCGAGACCGCCCCGGCGGCGCTGCTGCACAACCTGAAGCACAACAAGGTGCTGCACGAGAAGAACGTCGTGCTCACCGTCAAGACCATCGACCTGCCGCGCCTCAACGATTCCGACCGGGTCCGGATCGAGCCGATGGGGCCGCATTTCTGGAAGGTCGTGATGAAGTTCGGCTACATGGAATCGCCGAACATCCCGAAGGGTCTGGCGCTCCTGCGCAAGCAGGGCTTCAAGTTCGACATCATGGCGACGTCGTTCTTCCTGTCGCGGCGCTCGATCCGCCCGGCGGCGCAATCCGGCATGCCGCTCTGGCAGGACCGGGTGTTCATCACGCTCGCCCGCAACGCCAACGACGCGACGGACTTCTTCCAGATCCCGACCGGGCGCGTGGTCGAGGTCGGCACCCAGGTGACGGTGTAGACGGATGGGCGCCCTCGACGGCAGACGGATCCTTCTCGTCATCGGGGGCGGCATCGCGGCCTACAAGTCGCTCGACCTGATCCGGCGCCTGCGCGAGCGCGGCGCGTCCGTCCGCTGCGTGCTGACGAAGGGCGCGCAGGAATTCGTTACCCCGCTCGCCGCGGCGTCCCTATCCGGCCAGCGCGCCCATACCGACCTGTTCGACCGGGCCGACGAGGCCGATATCGGCCATATCAAGCTCGCCCGCGACGCCGATGCCGTGGTGGTGGCACCGGCCACCGCCAACACGCTCGCCCGCATGGCCGGCGGCCACGCGCCGGACCTCGCCTCGACGGTTTTGCTCGCCACCACCCTGCCGATCCTGATCGCCCCGGCGATGAACGTGCGGATGTGGCTGCACCCGGCGACGCAACGCAACCTCGCGCTGCTGAAGGGCGACGGCGTCGCGGTGGTGGGGCCGAATGTGGGCCGGATGGCCGAGGCCGAGACCGGTCCCGGGCGGATGGCCGAGCCGGACGAGATCGCCGACGCGGTGGAGGCCCTGCTCGGCGCTCCATCAGCGAACGGGATTCAGGGATCGTTGCCCCTCTCGGGCCGTCACCTGCTGGTGACCTCGGGGCCGACCCACGAGCCGGTCGACCCGGTGCGCTACCTCGCCAACCGCTCCTCCGGCAAGCAGGGCCACGCCATCGCTGCGGCCGCTGCCGCCGCCGGCGCCCGGGTGACCCTGGTCTCGGGGCCCGTCACCCTGCCCGATCCCCCCGGCGTGACGGTGGTGCGGATCGAGACCGCCCGCGAGATGCTGGCCGCCGTCGAGGCGGCCTTGCCCGCCGACATCGCGGTCTTCGCCGCCGCCGTCGCCGACTGGCGTCCGGCCCGCCTCGGCGAGGAGAAGATCAAGAAGGGGCCGGAGGGGCCCCCTCCCCTCGCGCTCACCGAGAATCCCGACATCCTGGCGACGGTCGCCCGGCGGACAGAGGGACGTCCACCCCTGGTGGTGGGCTTTGCTGCCGAGACCACCGACGTGATCGCCCATGCCCGGGCCAAGATCGCCCGCAAGGGCTGCGACCTCATCGTCGCCAACGACGTCTCGGCGGCGACCGGCGTGATGGGGGGCGACCGCAACGCGGTCCGCCTGATCGGCCGCGACGGTAGCGTCGAGACCTGGCCGAGCCTGCCCAAGGACGAGGTGGCCCGCCGCCTCGTCGCGCGGCTCGCCACGCTGGCGCCCTCACCTGAGGCAAGATAGCGCCGCTCGCGCAGTGGGCGCCCGCCGATCCGGCCTTATCTCTCCGCCTCCCGCACCCGGGAGGTCCGCCTTGCCCACCATCCTCGTCGTCACGCTGATCTGCGCCTCCTCCCTGGCGGCCCAGGATTGCACCCGCGACACCGCCCAGGATGTCATCACCCACCCGGCCCACTCGCCGCAGGAATGCATGCTGCTCGGCCCCGCCATCGCCGCCGGCTCGGGCCGCGGCACCGAGCCGGGGACCTACGTCAAGACCCTGTGCGAGCGGCGGCGCTAGGCCGCACGGCGCCGGTTCTCCCACGCCTCTCCCTGGCACGCCCGTTGCCAATCGTGACCAGCCCGGGTCGCGGCCGGCCAGGGCTTAGCCGGCAAGGGAGAGAGCCCATGAAGCGCGAAGACCTCACGGAAAAGCTCCTCGACATCAAGCGCGAGAAGGGCTGGACTTGGAAGCATATCCAGGACGAGATCGGCGGGATCTCGCCGATCCTGATCACCGCCGCCTGCCTGGGCCAGATGAAGCTGCCGAAGGCGCAAGCCGCGAAGGCCGCCGCCCTGTTCGGCCTCTCGGCCGCCGAGGAGCGGATGCTCAACGAGGCGCCCTACCGCGGCTCGATCCCGCACATGCCGCCGACCGACCCGCTGATCTATCGCTTCTACGAGCTGGTGATGGTCTACGGCACGACCTGGAAGGAGCTGATCCAGGAAGAGTTCGGCGACGGCATCATGTCAGCCATCGACTTCAACATGACGATGGAGCGTGAGCCGAACAACAAGGGCGATCGGGTGAAGATGCAGATGTCGGGAAAATTTTTGCCGTACAAGTATTACGGCAGCGAGGAGGGCGTGCCGGAGTACGGGTTCAAGGAGCCGTGACCAAGGAGCCGTGACGCGGATCGCCGGCTCGTACATCCGCGAGCCCGCACGCGAAGCCGGATGGTCTCGGCCTGTCGAATCGGCGTCGACACGAGCCAAGCCTTGAGACGAAAGATCGGACAGCAGGCCCCATCCTATCTATAGAGATGAAACAGCGCACCGGACGGCGACCGCGCGTCTCCTGCACGCCCCGTGGCGGAGAGATCCGGTGATCCCCTTCCGACGCGAGGCTCCCGCTATGCCGGCCGCACAACCGCTGTCAATCTCCGGGTTTGCACATCGGGGATCAGCGCGCTATCGCCTCCACGGCACTGGATTTTGACGCGCACGGGCATCCGCCACGGATCGCCCGACACATTGCAGCGGAGCAACCATGGACTTCGAGTTCGCAACCCGCCGCTATTTGGCGCAGTTTATCGAACGATACAACTGGAATATTGGCGAGCATACTTATGGCAATCCGGTCGTCATGGAACCGGAATGGGGTAATCTGACGATCGGCCGTTTCTGCTCGATCGCACACAATACGACTTTTATCCTGGGAAACCACCGCATCGATCTGGCAAGCACCTACCCGTTTCGCTCGCTCTTTGGGTTGTGGCCCGGTGCAGAGCACGGCGTGCCAGACCACGTCACGCGCGGCAGCGGGGTTCGCATCGGGAACGACGTCTGGTTCGGTGCCAATTCCTGCGTACTGCCAGGCGTGACGATCGGCGATGGAGCGATAGTGGCGGCGAACGCCGTCGTCACCAAGGATGTTCCCGACTACGCGATCGTGGCCGGCAACCCGGCGCGCGTGAAGCGCTACCGCTTCGACGACGAACTCATCCGCCGAATGAAGGCGATCGCCTGGTGGGACTGGCCCAACGACAAGATCCGTCGCTTCATTCCAGCCATGACCCAGCTGGAGGCGCACGATTTCGCCAAGCACATCGAGCGCACCGCACTCCTCGAAGCTGCGAGCGGGATCGACAACCTGTCGGGCCTCTCGCGCTGCCACGTGCTCTGGGGCGAGGCCAAGATCCTGCGCGACGGGCCGCATGAGGCAGAGCACCACGACATCCTGTATCTGCCGTTCGACCCTAACGGCCGATGGGGCGTCTACGACGCGCAGGGACGTCCCATACCCGATTCCATCGATTTTCGCGGCCCTGAAAAGCATACCAACAATCAGGATGTCGCGCCGATCAACAGGAAATCGTTCGATGTCACATCGCTGCCGGATGACAACTATCTCTACGTCGGACGCATAAATCCCCATTTCGGCCATTTCATCATCAATACGCTCCCGAGATTCTGGGCAGTCCTTGACAATACCGGCATTAGGCCCAAGCTCGTCTACCACGGGCATCACGATCCGAGAGACTGGTTTCATCTCGACTTCTTCGCGACGGTGATGAAAGGCCTGGATCTGCAGGCCGGCGATTTCGTTCCCCTTCAACAGCCGACCGTCATCCCGCGGCTGACCGTTCCGCAGACCGCGCTCATGGAGCAGCAATACGCGCATCCGAAGTTTCGCGAGATGTGCTTGCACATCTCGCGCACGCTCGGCATCGGGGCCACGATCGAGGATTCGGGACCGATCTACTACTCCAAGAGCAAGCTGACCAGCGGCGTTGGACGGATCGTCAACGAGTACGAGATCGACGAGGTCATGACGCAGCACGGCGTCCGCGTCATCCATCCCGAGACCATGTCCTATGACGACCAGGTTCGTGCCCTTGCCTCATCATCGATCGTCATGGGCACGGCCGGTTCCTTCCTTCACAATATTATCTTCGTCGAAAAGCCGCAGAGGATCATTGTGCTGAACCCGGCGCGAGAGATCAACAGCAACTTCGTTCTCCTCGACAAGCTGTCGAACTCGGATGTTGACTACCTCCACCCGGACGGCATCCGCGTGATAGATTCCCCGGACAGTCGGTTTCTCACGTCCCGCGAGATCCCGAATGCCCGCGAGGCGGCGCTCTCCATGCTGGCGTTCGCCAAACTTGACAGCACCCCTAAAAAGTCCATACGGATTGAAAATCGGAGATCTGGTCAAATCATGCCCAGCAAAACTGAAATTGTTGTTGCCGCGCATAAGATTTTCCCATTTCCGGATGATGCCGGATACGTCCCTATGCACGTCGGGAAGGCTCTCTCGCGGGCAGAGCTGGGCATTGCGGGAGACGATACAGGAAACAATATCTCCAGCATGAACCCTTATTATTGCGAGCTAACAGCCTTATATTGGTTGTGGAAGAACAGCAACGCAGACATCAAGGGACTGATGCATTACCGCCGTTATCTAGCAGCAAAAAGCAAGAACGTCATGATCGGCTCGACGCCTGTCGCGGCCTCGGACGATTTCACGGAATTCGCGGACGGCTTTGATCTTATCATACCGACACCGATTAAGTTCATAAATCATAAAACCGATATGCCGATCTCCAACGAGCAGCAGTATAGCGACTGCACGGTCGGCCTTGATCTCGCCTTGACGCGCGAAGCGATCCAAGAGTGCACTCCGGAATACGTTCCCTACTGGGACTTCGTGATGCGGAGCAATGTCTGCTCGATCTGCAACATCATGATCGGCAGGTCGCATGTCATCGACGACTATTGCACGTGGCTTTTCAAGATCCTGTTCCATGTCGAGAAGTGGGTACCCTACAAGGACTACAACACTCAGGAGGCACGCGTCTTCGGCTTCCTCGCCGAGCGCCTGATGAATGTTTGGGTCGCGATGAACAGGAAGTCCGTGCGCGTCGCGATGCGCCACATCGTCATGCCGGAGTAGAACGATGAACACCAAACCCATTCTCGTAGTGGGCGCCGGCTTCGCCGGCGCCTGCTATGCCCGGACGCTCGCTGAGGCGGGCTACGCCGTCACAGTCATCGACAGCCGCTCGCATATCGGCGGCAACGCGTATGACGAGATCGACCACAACGGCAATCGCGTCCACCGTTACGGCCCGCACCTCTTCCACACCAGCAATGAGCAGGTCGTCGACTGGGTCAAGCGATTCGGCGAATGGACGCCGTACGAACATCGGGTCGACGCCCAGCTAGCCGACGGCCGGCTGGTCCCGCTGCCGGTCAACCGCACGACAATCAACACCGTGTTCGGCGCAGCCCTGTCGAACGACAGCGAGGTCGAGGCCTTTCTGCGGCGGCTCGCCGTTCCGTGCGAAAGCCCGCGCAATGCCGCGGAGCACCTGTACTCGAAAATCGGCATCGAGCTGACCGATCTCTTCTTCAGGCCGTACACCAAGAAAATGTGGCTGATGGACCTCGAAGAGGTCGACATATCCGTCGTCAGCCGGGTTTCGATCCGTCATGATACCGAGGATCGCTACTTTCCCAACGATAAATTCCAGATCATGCCAAAGCATGGTTATACAGCAATTTTCTCAAATATTTTTGACCATCCGAATATTACAGTTCGGCTGAGCGAGAATTTTAACAAAGCGATGCATGAAGATTATCTTCACTGCTTCAATTCAATGCCGATCGACGCGTATTTCGACAATGTGCTCGGCGAACTGCCGTATCGGTCGATCAAGTTCCACCACCGGACTCAGGAATCGGCGGCGGATTGGAAGTGCTCGGTCATCAATTTCACCGACGCGCGGGCATTCACCCGCGAAACCGCCTGGTACTTGCTGCCTCATCATCGCCAGCCCGACGGCACGGGTTACTCGCACACCCTGGAGGAGCCCTGCGACTACCGGGACAACGGCCTCGAACGTTACTACCCCGTCAAGACTGCCGACATGCGCTACCAGAAAATATACAAGAAGTATGCAGAACTCGCGGACGAGCTGCCGTACATCACGTTCATCGGACGATGCGGAACCTACCAGTATCTGGACATGCACCAGGTCATCAATCAGTCGTTGATGGGTGCCGAGAAGTGGCTGCAGCGGCGGTAGGATGCGCGCGCCGGGATCGGCGCCACCTTGCCATCCCACCCCCGATCGGATAAAGGCCCGCCCATCCCACACGCGGAGCCGGCCTCATGCCTGAATGAGGCGTTTCCGGTGGCCGGCCGCCTCGCGGCGATGTCTCTCGAAGGCATTCGCCTCTGGCACCGGTCGCTCCTTCGCGGCGGATGAACCGGAGAGAACAAAGACCATGGCCCTTCCCGACTTCACCATGCGCCAGCTGCTCGAGGCCGGCTCGCATTTCGGCCACCAGGCGCACCGCTGGAACCCGAAGATGCAGTCGTACATCTTCGGCACCCGCAACAACATCCACATCATCGACCTCGCCCAGACCGTTCCGGCCCTCGCCCAGGCGCTGCAGGCGGTGAGCGACACCGTCGCCAAGGGCGGCCGGGTGCTGTTCGTCGGCACCAAGCGCCAGGCGGCCGACACCATCGCGGACGCGGCCAAGCGCTCGGCCCAGTACTACGTGAACTCGCGCTGGCTCGGCGGCACGCTGACCAACTGGAAGACCATCTCGGGCTCGATCCAGCGCCTGCGCAAGGTCGACGAGACCCTCGCCGGCGGCGGCCAGGGCCTCACCAAGAAGGAGCGCCTGATGCTGTCCCGCGAGAAGGACAAGCTCGAGAAGGCGCTCGGCGGCATCAAGGACATGGGCGGCGTGCCCGACCTGCTGTTCGTGATCGACACCAACAAGGAGCAGCTGGCGATCAAGGAGGCGAACCGCCTCAAGATCCCGGTGGCGGCCATCGTCGACACCAACTGCAACCCGGACGGCATCACCTACGTGGTCCCGGCCAACGACGACGCCGGCCGCGCCATCGCGCTCTACTGCGACCTCGTCGCCCGCGCGGCGATCGACGGCATCTCGCGCGGCCAGGGTGCGCTCGGCATCGACCTCGGCGAGTCCGAGGAGCCGATGGCCGAGGAGCTGCCGGTGCTCGCCAACGAGCCCGAGGTGGTGCCGGTCGACGTCACCGAGCCGTATGTCGGCGAGCCCTTCGAGCTGCTGGCCGCCCCCCGCGGCGCGCCGGACGACCTGACCAAGCTCACGGGCGTCGGCCCGCAGCTGGTGCAGAAGCTCAACGACGCCGGCATCTACCATTACTGGCAGATCGCCGCGATGAGCCCCGAGGACGTCGCCAAGGTCGACGGCGACCTGAAGCTCAACGGCCGCTTCGAGCGCGACGGCTGGGTGAACCAGGCCCGCGGCTTCGTCGAGGCCGCCGCCGCCGCGTGATCCCGGCACGGATCGCACGCGGGGCGCGTTAGCACCCTGCGGACCTGACGTCTTTCAAAAGCCCGGCGCCGCCACGGCGCCGGGTTCCCTTTATCCGCCGACCGGCGCCGCTCCCTAAAGGTGGCACCGCCCGTCAAGGGGCGCCGGGGCGCCAATCGAGAGGATCCCACGATGGCCAACATCACGGCAGCGATGGTCAAGGAGCTGCGCGAGAAGACCGGCGCGGGCATGATGGACTGCAAGTCGGCCCTCAACGAGACCGCCGGGGACCTTGAGGCGGCCGTGGACTGGCTGCGCAAGAAGGGCCTCGCCAAGGCCGCCAAGAAGGCCGGCCGCGTCGCCGCCGAGGGCCTGGTCGCGGTCGAGTCCGCCGGCCACCACGCCGCGGTGCTCGAGGTGAATTCCGAGACCGACTTCGTCGCCCGCAACGACGGCTTCCAGGCCTTCGTCCGCGAGGCCGCCAAGCTGGCGCTCTCCGCCGGCGACAGCATCGAGACCCTCGAGGCCGCCCGCTTCCCGGGCGCCGAGACGACCGTGAAGGACAAGCTGCAGGAGCTGATCGCCACCATCGGCGAGAACATGACCCTGCGCCGCGTCGCCAGGCTCCAGGTCGAGAAGGGCGTCATCGCGTCCTACGTGCACGGGCAGGTCTCCGAGGGTCTCGGCAAGATCGGCGTGCTCGTCGCCCTCGAGTCGGCCGGCGACGTGACCGTCCTGAGCCAGCTCGGCCGCCAGATCGCCATGCACGTCGCGGCGACCAACCCGGTGGCGCTCGACGCCTCGGGCGTCGATGCCGCCACGGTCGAGCGCGAGAGCAACATCCTGCGCGAGAAGAACGCCGGCAAGCCCGACCACGTGATGGCCAAGATCGTCGAGAGCGGCCTGAAGAGCTACTACAAGGAGGTCACCCTCCTCGAGCAGCCCTTCGTGCACGACTCGTCGAAGACCGTCTCGCAGGTGCTCAAGGAGGCCGAGGGCAAGGCCGGTTCTCCGGTCAAGCTCACCGGCTTCGTCCGCTACGCGCTGGGCGACGGCATCGAGAAGGAAGAGGCCCCGGACTTCGCCGCCGAGGTCGCGGCCGCGGCCAAGGGCTGATCGGCGATCGTCCCCGCATCGCGCGAGGGTTGAGGACGGGGGCCCGCTAAGGCGGGTCCCCTTTTTCGTACCCGGATCCCGCGCGTCCGGCCGCGGATTCCGGTCCGGCGGCGCCTCGACGGGCCGGGATCGACAGGCTAGAACCCGGCCGACCCGTCACGATACTCGACGCCGACCGCCGTCGCGCCCTGCGGGCGGCCAGAGGAGCGCCCATGCCCGAACACGCCCTGCCGGAGCCAGGCTCGACCCCCTTCCGCCGCGTGCTGGTGAAGCTCTCCGGCGAGGCGCTGGCGGCGCCCGACGGCTACTGGCTGCACCCGCCGACCCTGGCGGCGCTCGCCGACGACATCGTCCGGGCGGTGGGCGCGGGCTTCCAGATCGCCCTCGTGGTCGGGGGCGGCAACGTGATCCGCGGCGCCCGCGTCTCGGCCGCCGGCTGGATCGACCGCGCCACGGGTGATTCGCTCGGCATGATGGCGACGGTGATGAACTCGCTGGCGCTCGAGACCGCGCTCAACGCCGCCGGCGTCACCGCCCGCACCATGTCGGCGGTGTCGATGCCGACGATCTGCGAGACCTACGCACGCCAGCCCGCCCTGCACCACCTCGACAAGGGCCAGGTCGTGGTGCTGGCCGGCGGCACCGGCAACCCGTACTTCACCACCGACACCGCCGCGGTGTTGCGCGCCGCCGAGCTGAAATGCGACGCGGTGCTGAAGGCCACGCAGGTCGACGGCGTCTATTCCGCCGATCCGAAGACCAATCCCGACGCGGTGCGCTACGAGCGCCTGAGCCACGACGAGGCAATCGCCCGCGACCTCAAGGTCATGGATACCGCGGCCTTCGCGCTCGCCCGCGACGGCGGCCTGCCGCTGATCGTCGGCTCGGTCCACGCGCCGAGCTCGGTGACGGCGATCCTCACCGGCGCCGCGCCCTCGACCCTGGTGGCGCCTTAAAGAGGCGCCGCACCCGGACCGCTGCCGCGCTGACGATTTGCGGCAGGTCGGGTTTTGGTTCATTGAAGCCGGATCAGGGCCGACCCGGCAAGGGCGCGCCCTCCTTCCCATTCTCCTCCAGATGCCTCGGGACGCGCAGGAATGGCCACTCCTCCCCCTTTCGATCTCAATGACATCAAGCGGCGCATGCAGGGCGCGCTGAATTCCCTGAAGCACGACCTCGGCTCGCTGCGCACCGGCCGGGCCACCCCTTCGCTCCTCGACCCGATCCAGGTCGACGCCTACGGCGCCGCGATGTCGATGGCGCAGGTCGCCACCATCAGCGTGCCAGAGCCGCGCCTGCTCAGCGTCTCGGTGTGGGATCGCGGCATGGTGGCGGCGGTCGAGAAGGCGATCCGCGAATCCGATCTCGGCCTCAACCCGATGACGGAAGGCCAGACCATCCGCCTGCGCATCCCCGAGATGAACGAGCAGCGCCGCAAGGAGATGGTGAAGGTCGCGCACAAATACGCCGAGGAGGCCCGCGTCGCGGTCCGCCACGTCCGCCGCGACGGTCTCGATCACCTGAAGAAGCTCGAGAAGGACGGCGCCATCAGCCAGGACGACGAGAAGCGCCAGGCCGACCAGGTGCAGAAGGCGACCGACCAGCACATCGCCGAGGTCGACCAAACCCTGGCGGCCAAGGAGAAGGAGATCATGCAGGTCTGACGTGGAACCGGCATGACGAAGACGAGCGCGTGGGGAGCGCGGAGCCGGGAGACGGCTCCGCCGGGGTCGGGGCCAGCATGGCAGGCGACAGCGAGACGGTGACCCTGCTGGAGGCAGGCCGGGACGAGTCCCAGGACCACGGCCGCCCGGCGGCCTGCCCCGACCCGGCGGGCGGGTCCTCCTCCGGCGGGACGATGCCGAAACACGTCGCCATCATCATGGATGGCAACGGCCGCTGGGCCGCCCGCCGCGGGCTGCCGCGGGTCGAGGGCCATCGCCGCGGCGTCGAGGCGGTGCGCCGCGCCGTGCGCTCGGCGATCGACCTGCGCATCCCCTACCTCACCATCTACAGCTTCTCGTCCGAGAACTGGCGCCGGCCCGCCGCCGAGGTGGCGGACCTGATGGGGCTGCTCAAGCTGTTCGTCCGCCGCGACCTCGCCGACCTGCACGCCAACGGCGTCCGGGTGCGGATCATCGGCGAGCGCGACGGCCTACCGGGCGACATCGCCGGCCTCCTGCGCGAGGCCGAGGAGCGCACCGCCCGTAACACGAAGCTGACCCTCGTGGTGGCGTTCAACTACGGCGGGCGCCAGGAGATCCTGCGCGCGGTCCGCACGCTCGCCGGGGCGGTCGCCGAGGGGCGCCTGGCGCCCGACGCGATCGACGCCGCGGCGCTGACGGGCGCCCTCGACACCGACGGCATCCCCGATCCCGACCTCGTCATCCGCACCTCCGGCGAGCAGCGGGTGTCGAACTTCCTGACTTGGCAGACCGCCTATTCCGAGTTCGTGTTCGTGCCGGATTTCTGGCCCGACTTCGACCACGCCACCTTCCAGGCGGCGATCGGCGAGTTCCAGAACCGCGACCGCCGCTTCGGCGGCCTCAGCGCCCGGGCGGGGTGATGGCGGGCGACGGTACGAAAATGCCCGGGACGGGCCGCCCGGCCTGGCCCGCGACGGAGCTCGGCGCCCGCACGGTCTCCGGGATCGTGCTCGGCCTGCTCGTCCTCGGCGCGACGCTGAACGGCGGCTGGATCTTCGCGGTGGTCTGGTTCCTCGCCGGCCTCGCGGTGGTCGGCGAGTGGATGGCCATCACCCGCACGAGCCCGCACCGGCCGCTGCTCGCGGTCGCGGGCCTCGTCCTCCTCGGGGTCGTGACGGGCGCGCGGCTCGCCGCGCCCCTGCCCTGGCTCATCGGCGCCGTGATCGCTGGTCTCGGGCTGCTCGCCGTCCTCGCCCGGCCGGCCTCGGGGCGGATCTGGGCGCCGGCGAGCCTCGCCTGCGCCCTCGTCGTCGCCCTGGTGCCGGTGCTCTTGCGCGACGATCCGCGCATCGGGCTCGCCGGCCCGCTCTGGCTGTTCGGGGTGGTCTGGACCACCGACATCGCCGCCTACTTCACCGGCCGCACCCTCGGCGGGCCGAAGCTGTGGCCGGCGGTGAGCCCGAAGAAGACCTGGTCGGGCTTCTGCGGCGGCCTCGTCGCCGCGACGCTCGTTGGCGGCGCGGTGGCCGCCGGCGCGCGCCATCTCGGCGCCACCGAGGCGCTGTCGATCCCCCTCGCGGCCGGCCTCTCGGCCCTTGGCTCGGTGATGAGCCAGGGCGGCGACCTCGCCGAATCGGCCCTCAAGCGCGCCTACGGCGCCAAGGATTCCGGCCGCCTGATCCCGGGCCATGGCGGCGTGATGGACCGCCTCGACGGCTTCTTCGCCGCGGCCCTCCTCGCCGGCCTCCTGCTCGCCGGCCTCACTCTCACGGGATCGTCATGACCCTCACCGTTTCCGTCCTGGGTGCGACCGGCTCGATCGGACGCTCCACCGCCGACCTGCTCGACCAGCACCGCGACCGCTTCCGGGTCGGCGCCGTGGCGGGCGGGCGCGACGCGGCGGCGCTCGCCCGCGTCGCCCGGGAGCTGAACGCCGAATTCGCGGCGATCGCCGACGCGGATGCCGGTCCGGCCCTGCGCGACGCCCTGTCGGGCTCCGGCATCGCCTGCGGCGCCGGCCCCTCGGCGGTGATCGAGGCGGCGACCCGGGAGGCCGACCTCGTGGTGGCGGCGGTGAGCGGGGCGGCGGGCCTGAGCCCCACCTGCGCGGCGATTCGCCAGGGCCGCACCGTGGCGCTCGCCAACAAGGAGAGCTTGGTCTGCGCCGGCGACGCCTTCTTGCGCGACGCGAAAAAGTACGGCGCCCGCATCCTGCCGATGGATTCCGAGCACAACGCGCTCGAGCAGTCGATCGGCACCGGCCGGGTCGACGACATCACCCGCATGACCATCACCGCCTCGGGCGGCCCGTTCCGGACCGCGACCCGCGAGCGGATCGCGGCGGCGAGCGCGGCGGACGCCGCCGCCCATCCGACCTGGTCGATGGGCATGAAGATCAACATCGATTCGGCCACCCTGATGAACAAGGGGCTGGAGCTGATCGAGGCCCACCACCTGTTCGGCATCGAGGCCGAGCGCCTCGACGCCGTGGTGCATCCGCAATCGATCGTCCACGCCCTCGTCACCTGGCGCGACGGCGCGGTGACGGCGGGGCTCTACGTCCCCGACATGCGGGTGCCGATCGCCCATTGCCTCGGCCTGGGCGACCGCCTGTCGATTGCCCGGGGCAAACCCCTCGACCTCGCGAGCGTCGGCAGCCTCACCTTCGAGCGCCCGGACGAGGAGCGCTTCCCCTGCCTGCGGATCGCCAAGGCCGCGCTCGCCGCAGGCGGCGCCCAGCCGACGGTGATGAACGCGGCGAACGAGATCGCGGTCGCGGCTTTCATCGCCGGACAAATCGGGTTCTACGACATCGCCGCCCTGGTCGAGCGGGCCTGCGAGCACTTCGCGGCGCGCTTCCCCGCCGCTCCCGCCGACGTCGAGGAGGCGCTCGCCATCGACGCCGAGGTACGCGGCTGGAGCCGGGAGGCCCTGGCCGCCCGACCGGGCGCCTAACCTTCCGTTAAGTTAACCCTCGGCTGTTTCGCGCTCTGTTCGCCGTCCCCGGGACTCTGTATGAAGGGGGATCGGCAAGGCGGCCGCGCCGGGCCAGGGAGGGCCCGCCGCGCCGCATCGAGGTGACCATGGATCTGCTCAACGTCGTTGGCGGCGCGACGACGAACCTGCTCGGCTACATCGTGCCGTTCCTGTTCGTCCTCACCGTCGTGGTGTTCATCCACGAGATGGGCCATTTCCTGGTCGGGCGGTGGTGCGGCGTCGGAGTGACGAGCTTCTCGATCGGCTTCGGGCCGGAGATCGTCGGCTTCAACGATCGCCGCGGCACGCGCTGGAAGCTTTCGGCGATCCCACTCGGCGGCTACGTCAAGTTCGTCGGCGACATGAACGGCGCCAGCGTGCCGGATTCGGACGCGATGGCGCGCATGAACCCGGCCGACCACGCGATCAGCTTCCACGCCCAGAACGTCTGGAAGCGGGTCGCCATCGTGGCGGCGGGGCCGATCGCGAACTTCCTCCTCGCGATCGCGGTCTTCGCCGGCGCCGTCTACGCCACCGGGCGCTACGAGGTGGCGCCCCGGGTCTCGGCGGTGCAGGCGGGCAGCGCGGCCGACCGGGCCGGCTTCCAGGCCGGCGACGTGGTGCTGACGATCAACGGCAGCCCGATCGCCAACTTCGCCGACATGCAGCGCACCGTCTCGGGCGCCGCCGGCGACCGGCTCGAATTCACGGTGGAGCGCGGCGGGGTCACCACCCCACTCACCGCGACGCCGGACGTCTACGAGGACAAGACCCCGTTCGGCACCCAGCGCATCGGGCGGCTAGGCATCCAGGGCCCGCGCGACGCCGCCGACGTCAAGCTGGTGCGCTACGGCGCGCTCGATTCGCTGAAGATCGGCGTCTTCGAGACCTACTTCGTCGTCGACCGCACCTTCAGCTACATCGGCAAGCTGGTCACGGGGCGCGAATCCGCCGACCAGCTCTCGGGGCCGATGGGCATCGCCCGGGTCTCGGGGCAGGCTGCCAAGGTCGGCGGCATTGGCGCGCTCGTCGGGCTGATCGCGGTCCTGTCGGTGTCGATCGGGCTCATCAACCTCTTCCCGGTGCCGATGCTCGATGGCGGCCACCTGATGTTCTACGCCGTCGAGATCGTGCGCGGCCGCCCCTTGAGCGAGCGGGCGCAGGAGATCGGCTTCCGCATCGGCCTCGCCCTGGTGCTGATGCTGATGCTGTTCGCGACCTGGAACGACATCCTGCACATCGGCGCCGCGTTCAACCGCGGCACCTGACACCCCCCTCCCCTCCGGAAGCCCGCTTCCACAGGACGAAAAGAGCCGCCCGCACCGCGCGGGCGGCTCTTTTCGTGGATGCCGACAATTTTCTTAGAATGCGTGCCATTCCGGGTCGTTGGCCCGGCTGGGCCGTTCATCGCGCGCTGACTCTGACGGGCGAAAAGCGTGGATGGCGCCCGTGACCGGAAGGCAACGTGTGGGCAAAATCCCTGTCGGCCGGGAGCGTGGCGTTTGCTTCGCCGGGGATTCCCGATAGAAGCGAGGCTAGGACCAGGGGCCTTCGCACTCGCGAGAGGGTGATCGTCTGCGGGTGTAAACCCGTGCCGCCAAAAAATGAGACGGGCCATTTGATGATGTCGATGACGGGTAAGCGCCGGCGTGCGTCGGCGAGAGGCGCCATTGTCATGGCCGCCACCATCGCCGCCAGCGGCAGCGCCTTCGCGCAGCAGATTGTCGTTCAGGGCAACACCCGGATCGACGCAGAGACGGTCCGTTCCTACGTGGTCGGCGTGTCGCCCGAGGAGGGCCGCCGCAACCTGATCGCCAGCGGGATGTTCTCCGACGTGCGCGTGGCGCACAACGGCGGTCGCATCGTCGTGTCGGTGCGCGAGAACAACACGATCAACCGCGTCTTCTTCGAAGGCAACAAGAAGGTCGAGAAGGGGACGCTCGAGAGCATCGTCGAGTCGAAGTCGCGCGGGCCCTACAGCCAGGCGACGGTCAATTCCGATCTCGAGCGCATCCGCGAGGTCTACCGCCGGGCCGGTCGCGGCCTCGCCAAGGTGTCGGTCCGCACCGTCGACCTGCCGAACGGCCGCGTCGACGTCGTCTACGCGATCGACGAGGGCGACAAGACCGGCGTCAAGGAAATCCGTTTCGTCGGCAACCAGGTCTACTCGGATGGCCGTCTGAAGGACCTGATGACGCTGTCGGAGATGAACCTCCTCAGCTTCGTCAAGACCTCGGACGTCTACGATCCCGACCGGCTCGCCAACGACCTCGACCTGATCCGGCGCTACTACCTGAAGAACGGCTACGCCGACTTCCGGGTCGCCTCGGCGGATTCGCGCTTCGACGACGCCGCCGGCGGCTGGATCATCACCATCACGGTCGAGGAAGGCCAGCAGTACCGCGTCGGCGCGGTCTCGGTCGATTCCCGCATCCCGGGCGTCGACGGCACGGTGCTGCGCGACGAGCTGCGCACCGGCGTCGGCGACGTCTACAATGCCGAGGACGTCGAGAAGACGCTCACCGGCGTCACCACCTCGGTCGCCCGCTCCGGCCACCCCTTCGCGCAGGTCCGCCCGACCGGCGAGCGCGACCGCGCCACCGGCACCGTCGCCCTCGGCTACATCGTCGAGGACGGCCCGAAGGTCTACATCGAGCGCATCAACGTGCGCGGCAACACCCGCACCCGCGACTACGTCGTGCGGCGCGAGCTCGACCTCACCGAGGGCGACGCCTACAACCGCGTGCTGGTCGACCGGGCCGAGCGCCGCCTGAACGGCCTCGGCTTCTTCAAGAAGGTGCGGTTCTCCAACGAGCCCGGCTCCGCCCCCGACCGCGTCGTCGTCAACATCGACGTCGAGGATCAACCGACCGGCTCGTTCTCGGTCGCCGGCGGCTACTCGACGGCGGACGGGATCATCGGCGAGGTCTCGGTCTCGGAGTCGAACTTCCTCGGCCGTGGCCAGTATGTCCGCCTCGCCGGCACTGCCGGCCAGTATACCCGCGGCGTCGACTTCTCGTTCACCGAGCCGTACTTCCTCGGCTACCGCCTGGCGGCCGGCTTCGACGTCTTCAACAAGTACAGCGACCAGACCCGCTACTCGCGCTACATCACCGACGTGGTCGGCGGCCAGCTCCGCCTCGGCCTGCCGATCACCGAGGAGTTCGGCATCACGCTGCGCTACTCGATCTACAACACCGACCTGAAGATCCCGAACACGCTCAAGCGGCCGTACAACGACTGCTCGTTCCCGATCCCGGGCTACACCAAGACCTGGGATCCGGGCACGATCATCAACGGCCAGAATGTCGGCGGCCTGGCGCAGTACCCGAACTGCGCCTACGACGGCGAGGCCTCGATCGCGCTGAAGGAGGCGGTCGGTTCGACGCTGACCTCGCTCGCCGGCGTGACGCTCGCCTACTCGACCCTCGACAACCTGCAGCTGCCGCGCAACGGCTTCTACGGCGAGTTGAAGCCCGAATATGCCGGCATCGGCGGCGACTCGAAGTTCTTCCGCGTCACCGGCGAGGCCCGGTACTACAAGGAGCTGTACGAGGACGTCGTCGGCTTCGTGAAGGTGCAGGGCGGCCACGTCCTGCCGACCGAGGGCAATGCCCTGCGCGTCACCGACCAGTTCTTCCTCGGCCCGTCGCTGGTGCGCGGCTTCGCGCCGAACGGCATCGGCCCGCGCGACGTCGGCTCCGCCGATGCCCGCTCGAACGCGATTGGCGGCACGACCTATGTCGGCGCCTCGGTCGAGGTGCAGTTCCCGATCTGGGGTCTGCCCCGCGATCTCGGCCTGAAGGGCGCGGTCTTCGCCGATGCCGGTACGCTGTTCGGCTACAAGGGCAGCCGCGCCTTCGACGTGAACCGCGACGGCTTCATCAACGGCACCGCCCCCGGCGGTGCCTGCAACTTCAACGCGCTCACCATCGGCGTCGAGCCGGAATGCGTGAACGTCCGCGACAAGGCCACGATCCGCTCGTCGGTCGGCGCCTCGATCCTGTGGAACTCGCCGCTGGGCCCGATCCGCTTCGACTACGCCTACGCCCTCTCGAAGGACGAGGGCCAGAAGGTGTTCGGCGCCGACGGCACCTATTACGGCAAGGTCGGCAAGGACCAGACGCAGGCCTTCCGCTTCTCGGGCGGCTCGCGCTTCTGACCCTATCCGGGGGCGCCGCCGGCGCCCCCGCTTCGATCGACGGCCGCGGAGCGCGCAGCTTCCGCGGCCGTTTTCGTTTGTGCCCTCCGTCCCGACCGGTTAGTCCGGGCGCCCTCCCCTCGACGGGAGGATGGCGGTCCGGCCCGATCCGGCCGCCGGGCCAAGGCGGATGCAGGCGATGTCGGAACCGGTCTTCTTCCCCCTCGCGGGGCCCGTCCCCTTGCGCGAGGTCGCGTCGCTCTCGGGCGCCGCCCTGCCGCCGGGCGCCGACGGCGAGGCGGTGATCCGGGCAGCCAGCCCCCTCGAGAGCGCCGGTCCCGACGACCTCGCCTACATGGACAACGCGAAATACGCCGACGCGCTCGGCGCCACGCGGGCACGGGCCTGCCTCGTCACCCCGCGCTTCGCCGCTCGGGTACCGGAGGGCACGATCGCTCTCGTGACGCCGCAGGCCTACCGGGGTTTCGCGACGGTGCTGGCCCGGCTGTTCCCGAGCGCCGCCCGCCCGGTCTCGCTGTTCGGCGCCACCGGCGTGTCCCCGGGCTCCTTCGTCCACCCGACCGCCCGGCTGGAACCCGGCGTGGTGGTCGATCCCGGCGTGGTGATCGGGCCCGAGGCCGAGATCGGCGCCGAGACGGTGCTGGCGGCGGGCTGCGTCGTCGGCCCGCGGGTGCGGATCGGCCGGGGTTGCGCCATCGGGCCCAACGCCTCGGTGCTGCACGCCTTCCTGGGCAACCGGGTGATCGTCCATGGCGGCGCCCGCATCGGCCAGGACGGGTTCGGCTTCGCCATGGGGCCGGGCGGCCACCTCAAGGTGCCGCAGGTCGGCCGGGTCATCATCCAGGATGACGTCGAGATCGGCGCCAACACCACCATCGACCGGGGTGCCAGCCGCGACACGGTGGTGGGCGAGGGCACGAAGATCGACAACTTGGTGCAGATCGCCCACAACGTCGTCATCGGCCGCCACTGCGTCATCGTCGCCCAGGTCGGCATCTCGGGCTCGACCACGCTCGAGGATTACGTCGTGCTCGGCGGCCAGGTCGGGGTGGTGGGCCATCTGCGCATCGGCATGGGCGCCCAGATCGCCGGATCGAGCAACATCAACAAGGACGTGCCGGCGGGCGCCCGCTGGGGCGGCACGCCGGCCAAGCCAGTGCGCGAGTGGTTCCGCGAGATGACGACGCTCAAGAACCTCGCGGCGCGCTCCCGCGACGAGGGCGGCGAGGGCTGAACCCGAGTTCCGCGCGGTCGAATGCGTTCGGCCTCGCGGGCCAGCCCGCAAGGCCCCCTTCTGCCGGCGCCGATGTGCCGGACGTCCCGGCCTCGAGCCGGGACGCCACGGAGGAAGCCGGCCGCCGCGCTCCCGCCGCAAATCGCTTGCATCCGCGCCGCTTCTCGCCAAAGACGGCGCACCGACGACCGGATCACGTCCGGGGCAGCCATGAGGGAGCCTGACACCATGACCGAGATGCCTGCCGAATTGGGTACGGCCGACATCCTGCGGGTGATGGAGCTGCTGCCCCACCGCTACCCGTTCCTGATGATCGACAAGATCGTGCAGATCGACCGGGACGAGAGCTGCATCGGCATCAAGAACGTCACGATCAACGAGCCGCACTTCACCGGCCACTTCCCGGCCGCCCCGGTCTTCCCCGGCGTGCTCCTGATCGAGGGCATGGCCCAGACCGCGGGCGCGATCTGCTGCGCCCACAAGCTCAAGGGCGACGCCAAGCCGAGCAAGGTCTTCTTCATGACCATCGACAAGGCGAAGTTCCGCAAGCCGGTCGTGCCCGGCGACGTGGTCGAGTACCACATGCGCAAGACCAGCAACCGCCGCTTCATGTGGTGGTTCAAGGGCGAGGCCAAGGTGAACGGCGTGCTGGTGGCCGAGGCCGAGATCGGCGCGATGCTGGTGACGGAATGAGCGACATCCTCGAGACCCGCATCCACCCGAGCGCGGTGGTGGAGGACGGTGCGGTGATCGGCGCCGGCGTCGAGATCGGGCCGTTCTGCCATGTCGGGCCGCAGGCCGTGCTCGGGGACGGGGTGCGGCTGGTGAGCCACGTCGCGGTGGCGGGCCGCACCACGGTCGGGCCGCGCACCCGGATCTACCCCTTCGCGTCGATCGGCCATCCGCCGCAGGACCTGAAGTTCCGCGGCGAGGACTCGACCCTGACGATCGGCGCCGATTGCCAGATCCGCGAGGGCGTGACGATGAACCCCGGCACCGCCGGCGGCGGGCTGACCACGGTGGTGGGCGACGGCTGCGCCTTCCTCGCCAACAGCCATGTCGGCCACGATTGCCGGGTCGGCAACCACGTCGTGTTCTCCAACAACGTCATGCTGGCCGGCCATTGCCAGGTCGGCGACTACGCGATCCTCGGCGGCGGCGCGGCGGTGATCCAGTTCGCCCGGGTCGGTGCGCACGCCTTCGTCGGCGGCCTGTCGGGGCTGGAGAACGACCTGATCCCCTACGGCATGGCGGTGGGCAACCGCGCCCACCTGTCGGGGCTCAACATCATCGGGCTGCAGCGCCGCGGCTTCTCCCGCGAGGAGATCCACGCGCTCCGCAAGGCCTACCGCCTGCTCTTCGCCCTCGAAGGCACGCTGATGGAGCGGGTCGAGGACGTGGCGACGGAGTTCGACCAGCACCCGATCGTGCAGGAGATCCTCGCCTTCATCCGCGAGGGCGGCAAGCGCTCGGTCTGCACGCCGCGCGAGGCCCCGGGCCCTGCGTGACGAGCCCCGTGTAATGGCCGCCGCGGCGGTGCGGCCTTCGACCGCGACGGGCCCGGTCGCGATCGTGGCTGGGGCCGGCCGGCTGCCGCTCCTCATCGCCGCCTCCCTCGACCGGGCCGGGCGCTCCTGCCGCGTGCTGGCGATCCGGGGCTTCGCCGATCCGGCGACGCGGCGGCGGGCCGACGCCACGGTCGACCTCCTCGACGTGCGCGGCGCCCTCGACACCTTGAGCGCCTGGGCGCCCGCCGGAGTGACGCTGGCCGGCGCCGTGGCGCGGCCGAGCCCCGCGGCTCTCCTCAACACGCTCGCCGCCTACCGCAACCGCGACACCCTGCGCTCGCTGGCGTCGGGCGGCGACGACCACCTGCTGCGCGGCGTGCTGGCGCTCCTGGAGGAGCACGGCTTGCAGGTGCTCGGCGTGCGCGATCTCGCGCCGAACCTGATGGCGCCGCAAGGCCGCCTCGGGGCCCTCGGGCCGGACGAGGCGGCGGAGGCCTCGGTCGCGGCCGGCCGGGCGCTGCTCGCCAGCCTGTCGCCGCACGATGTCGGCCAGGCCGCCGTGGTGGCGAGCCGGCGGGTGCTGGCGGTCGAGGGGCCCGAAGGCACCGACCGGATGCTGGCCCGGGCCCGGGCGCTCGCCCGCCGCCCCTTCGGCCTCGGGCGTCCGCCCGCCGGGATGGTGCTGGTCAAGCGCGCGAAGGACGGCCAGGACCTGCGCGTCGACCTGCCGGCGATCGGCCCGCGCACGGTCCAGCGCGCGGCGGAGGCGGGCTGCCTCGGCATCGCGGTCGGGGCCGGCGACACCCTGGTGCTCGACCGGGCGGAGACGGTGGCGCTCGCCGACCGGCTCGGCCTCTTCCTCCTCGGCTTGCCCCCCGACCCCTCTCCCCCCGATTCCCTGCCGCCCGATCCGGAGCCCGCCCGTTGAGCGCGCATCCCGACCTTGAGCGTCCTCTCACCGTGTGGCTGGTGGCCGGCGAGGAATCCGGCGACCAGCTCGGCGCCAAGCTGATCCGCTCGCTGCGTGCCCTCTCCGACCGGCCCCTCGTCCTCGCCGGCGTCGGCGGCGACGCGATGGCGGCGGAGGGGATGGACTCGCTGTTCCCGCTCGAGGACGTGGCGGTGATCGGCTACCTCGCAGTGGCGGCGCGGATCCGCCTCCTGATGCGCCGCATCCGCCAGACCGTGCGGGCCTGCGTGGCGGCCCGTCCCGACGTGCTCGTCATCATCGACAGCCCGGGCTTCACCCACGCGGTGGCGAGCCGGGTCCGCCGGCAGGTGCCGGACCTGCCCGTGGTCGATTACGTCAGCCCGAGCGTCTGGGCCTGGCGCCCGTGGCGGGCGAAGACCATGCGCGGCTACATCGACCACGTGCTCGCCCTGCTGCCGTTCGAGCCCGACGCCCATCGCCGCCTCGGCGGGCCCACCTGCACCTATGTCGGCCACCCGCTGATCGAGCGCTTGGGGGACTTGCGGCCGGGCCCGGCCGAGGCCGCGTCCCGCCAAGGCCCCTCCCCGGTGCTGGCGGTGCTGCCCGGCTCGCGCCGCTCCGAGATCGAGCGGCTGATGCCGATCTTCGGCGCGGCGCTGGCGCGCGTACAGGCGCAAGGCCACGCCTTCACGGTCGAGCTGCCGGCGGTGACGCGCCACCGCGCCCTGATCGAACGCCTCTCCGCCTCCTGGCCCGTGCGCCCGCGCCTGATCGACGGCGAGGCCGACAAGCTCGCGACCTTCCGGCGGGCCCGCGCGGCGCTCGCCGCCTCCGGCACGGTGACGCTCGAACTGGCGCTTTCCGGCGTGCCGATGGTGGTGGCCTACCAGGTGCCGAAGATCGAGGAGGTGATCGTGCGCCGCCTGATCCAGGTGCCGACGATCGTGCTGCCGAACCTGATCCTGGGCGAGAACGCGATCCCCGAGCTGATTCAGGCCGAGTGCACCCCGGAGCGGCTGGCGGCGGCTTTAGCCCTGCTCCTGCCCGAGGGCCCGGCCCGGGCGGCACAGGAGGCGGCGCTCGCCCGCCTCGACGCCACGATGCGGCTGCCCGACGGCGACGACCCGAGCCGCAGCGCGGCGCGAATCGTGCTGGCGGCGGCCCGTCGGCGGTCCTCTACCGGCTCTTGAGGTAATCGAGCATCGTCCCGGCATCCGAAACCGCGAGGCCGACGCCCGGCGGGTCGTCGCGAAAGCCGGGCTCAACAAACATCTTCCGGATCGTGCCGTCCTCGACATGCATGGAGTAGCGCCAGCTGCGCATCCCCATGCCCTGGCGGCCGCGCTTGACCAGCATGCCCATCTGGCGCGTGAAGTCGGCATTGCCGTCGGGCAGCATGAACACCTTCTCGATTCCCTTGGACCTGGCCCACTGGAACATCACGAAGGCGTCGTTGACCGACAGGCAGACCACCTGGTCGATGCCGAGGGTGGAAAAATCGTCGGCGTGCTGCTCGTAGCCCGGCAGGTGGTCGTCGGAGCAGGCCGGCGTGAAGGCGCCGGGGAGCGCGAACAGCACGATGTTGCGGCCGCCGAACACCTCGGCGGAGGTGAGGTCCTTCCACTCGAACGGGTTGGGGCCGCCGAGGGCCTCGTTCCTGACGCGGATGTGGAAGGTCACGTCCGGCACGGTGGCGGGCTGCATCGAAACCTCGCGGGCAAGCGAAACGGGCGCCACGAGCCTAACCCCGCGGCCGGTTCGCCGCCACGGCAAACATCGTCCGGGACGCGGAGCGGGGGCGAGGCCGGATCATCCGCCCTCCGGCTCTGTTCGATCGCCGAGAATGGGTTTGTCCGGGACTAAGCCGAAGCCTTTGTTCCAGACGAGATCGCTTCTCCCTGCCGTCACTTCTCGGATCATTTCGTTCCGGAATCAAACCGCGGCAAAGTCGCGCTGCTGAAAATCGTGCGCTATCCTTTGGGGTCGGTTGATCTTCGCGGTCGGTGCCTATCTGATCGCGGGTGACTGAGGCCGGACCGCGTGCCGCGTGGCTCAGAAACGGCATGGGGGTAACGGATGGTGGACATAGCGGAGAAGCCGGATCTCGGCGGCCTGGGGCCCGCCGTCACCGTGCGCGGCCCGCGCGCCGTTCACGACACCCATTCGGATATCTTCTTCGCCGCCGTCGAGACGACGCGGATGCCGATGATCGTGACCGATCCGCACCAGCCGGACAACCCGATCGTCTTCGCCAACCAGGCCTTCCTGCGCATGACCGGCTACCGGCCGGAGGATCTGGTCGGCAGCAATTGCCGCTTCCTGCAAGGTCCCGAGACCGACCGCGAGACGGTGGCGGAGGTCCGCCGCGCCATCGCCGAGCGGAAGGAGATCGCGACCGAGATCCTGAACTACCGCAAGGACGGCTCGACCTTCTGGAACGCGCTGTTCATCTCGCCGGTCTACGACAAGAAGGGCGAGCTGGTTTATTTCTTCGGCTCGCAGCTCGATGTGTCGCGCCGGCGCGACGCCGAGCAGGCCCTGCACCAGGCCCAGAAGATGGAGGCGCTGGGGCAGCTCACCGGCGGCATCGCGCACGACTTCAACAACCTGCTCCAGGTCATCAGCGGCTACACCGACGTGGTGCTGGCGCTCGCCGAGCATCCGCGGATCGATGCGAGCCGGCTGACGGGCGCGGGTGAAGCCATCCGCGCCGCGACCGACCGGGCGGCGCGCCTCACGCACCAGCTCCTCGCCTTCGCCCGCAAGCAGCGCCTCGACGGCCGGGCGCTCAACCTCAACACCCTCGTGCGCGGCATGAACGAGATCACCGGGCGCACGCTGGGCGACCACGTCGTGGTGAAGACCGAGCTCGCGCCGGATCTCTGGAACTGCCGCATCGACCCGACCCAGGCCGAGGTGGCGCTGCTCAACGTGCTGCTCAACGCCCGCGACGCGATGCCGGGCGGCGGCACGGTGACGATCAGGACCGAGAACCTGACCATCGACGACGAGATGGCCCTGCTGCTGCTGGTGCGGCCGGGCCCCTACGCGGTGGTGCAGATGCAGGATACCGGCCTCGGCATGCCGCCCGAGATCCTGGCACGGGTGATGGAGCCGTTCTTCACCACCAAGGAGGAGGGGCGCGGCACGGGCCTCGGCCTCGCCATGGTCTACGGCTTCGCCAAGCAGTCCGGCGGCACGGTGCGGATCACCTCCGAGATCGGCCAGGGCACGACCGTACGCCTGCTCTTCCCGGCGACCGACCAGGCCGTCGCGACCGAGCGCCGCCCGGCCTCGCGGGCGGCCGACCGCACCGGCACCGAGACAATCCTGGTGGTCGACGACCGCCCGGACGTCGCCGCGACGGCAAAGGTGATCCTGGACGATTTCGGCTACACGGTGCTCGTCGCCCACGGCGCCGAGGAGGCGCTCGACCTCCTCGACAGCAGCGGCAAGGTCGACCTGCTGTTCTCCGACCTGATCATGCCCGGCGGCATGAACGGCGTGCTGCTGGCCCGCGCCGCCCGCGAGCGCCAGCCGCGGATCAAGGTGCTGCTGACCACCGGCTACGCCGAGGCCTCGATCGAGCGCACGGATGCCGGCGGCAGCGAGTTCGAGATCATCAACAAGCCGTACCGGCGGATGGAGCTGGCGCGGCGGGTGCGGCTGACCCTGGATGGGCCGACGGGGGTGGGTTGATCGCTGCTCTGGAGCACTTCGCGATCGCGCTGCCATCGCGAAGTTCTTCAGATCTTCGAGTTTGTCCCATTTTCTCCGACGAACCGGAATCCGCTTCGTCGAAAGATGCTCTAGACCAGCGCCATCACGCGACTGGGACCGCCGGTCGCGCCCTTCACCTTGGGGCCGCCCAGGACGAGATGGGCGCCCTTCGCCGGCAGGGTGTCGAGATTGGCGAGGCATTCCACGCCCCATCGTCCGCTCGGCAGCCAGGAATAGTGTACCGGGAACGAGCCGGTCTCGATGCCGAGGTCGAGGGACAGCGTGTCGACGCCGAGCCCCTTCACCTTGCGCTCGGTCAGGAGCATGTGGGCCGTCTCGCCGTGGAAGCCAGGCGTGTGGTTCTTGCCCTGCGCATCGCGGCCGACGAAGCGCGGCGAGGCGAGGAGCCGCCCCCAGCCCGAATGCATGGCGACGCAGCACCCTTCGGGCAGCGGACCGTGCTTGGTCTCCCAGGCCTTGATGTCGTCGGGCGTGACGGCGCTGTCTGGGTTGTCCTGCGCCCTGGCGGCGATGTCGATGACCGCGAGCGGCACGACGAGGTCCGTCACCGGGAGCAGGTCGACGCTCATCCCGTCGGCGGAGAAGTGGAGCGGCGCATCCATGTGGGTCCCCGTATGCTCCATCAGGGTCCAGCGATTGATGTTCAGCTTCTCCTTGGCGTAGGTGAAGACGGGCTCCATCGTGAACCACTTGGACCCGTCGAACGTCGGAAATCCCTCATAGAGGGCGTGCGTCAGGTCGACGACGTCGGTGAAGCTACGCGTTACGGCCGGCGCGGCCGGTGCGGCTCCCGCGTCCGGCGGAAATCCGGCCGATGCGACGGCGACGGCCGCGAAGCCGGTCTTCAGCAGGCCGCGGCGGGTGGCTTTGCGGCAGATGGCGTTGAAACATCCCGTCGGGCACATGGTCGTTTCCTCGATGACCTTGTCGTTGGCGGCAGCGGGCATGACCCGCCACGGACCGCGACGGGACATCCGACCTCTGCCTCCATCAATGTACCATACGGTTCGTTCACGTCCACGTCGCGTCAGCTTCCCCGATAGTCTTGACCGGGAGATCTCGTCATGTTTCCGCAGGGTTCGCCCCGGAACAGGCCGCTCCGCCAATCCGGATCGGAGACATTTGGCCGCCTCGCCGGCACTCAGAAATTGTAGCCGACGCGCAGGCGCATCTGGTGCCGGTCGAAGCTCGACAGGTCGAGGGGGCCCGGCTCGTCCGCCGCCCGGCCGGCGACCTGGAAGCTCCAGGTGAACGAGGCCCAGGCCTGCGGCGAGAGGGTCGTGTAGAGCGTCGGCCCGAGATAGAGCGCCTCCCCGGCGAGCCGGCCGAGCGCCAGGCCCTCGTAGGTCCGGGCGTAGCGCGCCTCGGCCCCGGCGAAGAGGCCGGGCCGGATCTGGTAGGACAGGGCGGCGGCGGCCTCGATGCCCGATCCGCGGACTTGTTCGCTCGAGGCGCCGAGCCGCGTCGACGCGAAGGCGAAGCCGAGATTCACCGCCGCGACCAGCTTGCCGGGAATCAGCTCGCGGTCGGCCAAGAGACCGATATCCGTCCCGAAGCTGCGCACGGGCGCGCCCGAACCACCATCGACGGTGCCGTAGGCCGGCACGATGCTGAGCGTGAGGCCGAACGGCGCGGCGCGGCGGTCGAGCAGGCGCAGGCGGGTCTCGAGGAAGCCGCCGTTGACGCCGCCCGTGGTGCGGGCCGGGCCGCCGGCGGTGCCGATGTCGTAGGCGTTGAAGGTGACGCCCGGCGCCAGGCGAAAATCGTTCGATAGAGGCATCTTCAGGGCGAGGCCGCTGTCGACGGCGAGGAAGCGGCCCAGGCGCTTGCCGAGCCGTCCGCTCGTCTCCCATTCCAGCTCCGCCTCACCAGGCACGCCGAGGTCGCTGCCCTCGACGAAGCCGAACAGGTGCTCGCTGTCGATGTCGCCGGGGGTCAGGTTCTCGGCGGCGGTTGGAAGGGATTGGGCACCGGCGCGATGGACGCCCTGCCCGATCGCCAGACAGGCCAGGATGATGGCGGCAGCGCCGGGCGGGACAGGGGAACGGGCTTGGCGCATCGCAAGGGCTCATCATTATAGCTAATGCTATAACTGATAGAGCTGGCCATTTCGTGCGTCAACGGCGTCGATCCGACCGAGGCCGTGGGCGGATCGGTGGGCGGCCGCGAGGGCATTCGATCAGCCAAACGCGCCCGCCGGCCATGGCTCGACAGCAAGATCCGTCCAGTCCCCTGCGACACCGTACGCGCACCGGCGGAATGTCGCGCTCGTCTCTGCACAGTCGTGCGATTCGCCCAGGAACCCGCCATCCGCTCATATGTTATCGAAACACTCACGGCGGCACGCCGCAGATCACGGGAGATACGAAAATGGCGGACAAGAAGCAGCAGTCTCAGTCGCACAATACTGACGACAACACCCGCCACAACCACAAGAATCCGGATGCGCCGAACCAGGGCACCGTCCAGCACTCGGATGACGGCCGCCTGAAGGAGAACCGCGACAAGGGCATCCATCGCGGCGACAAGGAGTAAGGGTTTTCCCCGATCGGGGCTGGAGGGCCGCCGCGAGGCGGCCCTTTCGTTTTGGATTCAGGCCTTTCCCACTCACGACCTCATCCTGAGGTGCTGCTGCGCGCAGCAGCGCCTCAGGATGAGGTTGCGGGTGGGACGGAAGAGAAAGTCTCTGCTTCGAACCGCTTTCAAGCCGCCGGCCGGCCGTCGCGCCAGGGTCGCAGCGGGCCGGGAATGCGGAAGTCCCGCGGCACCGCGAAGTCGCGGGCGGCGCCGTGGGCGGCAGCGAGGCCGCGGGGGAAGCCGCTGCGGTTGTGGTACTCGTAAGCACCCCGATTCGCCGGGCGCTTGTCGGCGGCGAGACCCTGGACGCAGACGATGTCGGCGAGCGTCACGCCAGCCACCGCCGCGGTGGCGAGCGCCAGGGTGCCGGCGCGGGGGTTGTCGCCCTCGAAGCCGGTCGCCAGGGTGGCAAGGTCGAGGGCGTCGCCCGCGACCCGGCCCCAGATCCACGGGGTGGGGTCGTGGCTCATCAGGATCGCGGCGCCGGTGGCGACCTCGCGGGCGCCGTAGGCCTGGATCAGGGCTTCCCGGCCCTCCAGGCCGAGCGCCCGGCACAGGGCCCGGGGCGCCAGGATCTCGGCGACGCCGAGGCCGATCGAGAACCAGCCGAGGCCGCGGGCCAGCGCGTCATGCGCGGAGCGGGAGCGGGGATCGACGGTGCGCTTCATGGCTGAGCTCGTCATGGCTGACTCTCTCATGGCCGGATCATCACCTTGATGCAGCCGTCCTGCTTGTCCCGGAACGTCCGGTACATCTCCGGCCCCTGCTCCAGCCCCACCGTATGGGTGATGACGAAGGACGGGTCGATCTGCCCCTCCTCGATCCGCCGCAGCAGGTCGTCGGTCCAGCGGTTGACGTGGGTCTGCCCCATCCGGAAGGTCAGGCCCTTGTTCATCGCCGCGCCGAACGGCACCTTGTCGATCAGGCCGCCATAGACGCCGGGGATCGACAGCACGCCGGCCGGGCGGCAGGCCATGATCATCTGGCGCAGCACGTGCGGCCGGTCGCTCTCCAGCATCACCGCCTGCTTGGCACGGTCGTAGATCGCGTCGAGCGAGGAGGTGGCGTGCGCCTCCATCCCGACCGAATCGATGCACTTCTCCGGCCCCTTGCCGTCGGTCATGTCGTTGAGCTTGGCGACGACGTTGGATTCTTGCGTGAGGTCGATCGTCTCGGCGCCGCCGGCCCGGGCCATGGTCAGGCGCTCCGGCACCCGGTCGATGGCGATGACGCGCCTTGCGCCGAGCAGGATCGCCGAACGGATCGCCATCTGGCCGACCGGGCCGCAGCCCCAGATCGCCACGGTATCCTCCGGCTGGATGTCGCACTGCACCGCAGCCTGCCAGCCGGTCGGGAAGATGTCGGAGAGAAAGAGGAGCTTCTCGTCCGGGATGCCGTTGGGCACCTTGATGTGGGTGGCGTCGGCGAAGGGTACCCGCAGGTACTCGGCCTGGCCGCCGGCATAGCCGCCGGTGAGGTGGGTGTAGCCGAACAGGCCCGCGGTGGTGTGGCCGAAGGCGGTCTCGGCGAGCTTGGCGTTGCGGTTGGTGCGCTCGCAGACCGAGAAGTTGCCGCGCTTGCACTGCTCGCACTGGCCGCAGATGATGGTGAACGGCACCACGATCCGGTCGCCGACCTTGAGCGACCTGTTGTCCCGGCCGACCTCGACCACCTCGCCCATGGTCTCATGGCCCATGATGTCGCCCGACTTCATGCCCGGCATGAAGTGGTCGTAGAGGTGCAGGTCGGAGCCGCAGATGGCGCAGGAGGTCACCTTGATGATCGCGTCGCGCCCGTCCTCAATCGTCGGATCGGGGACCGTGTCGCAGCGGATATCCGCAGTGCCGTGCCAGACGAGGGCCTTCATCGCTGATCGGTCTCCGGGGCTCGTGCCGCGGAGACCGGGATTGGCTGTCCGCGCGCACGGACCGCTCGCCGGCCGGGATGCTCATACTCCCTACCGGTAGGCGGCGATGCCCGGACAACCGATCAGCGTTGGGCCTGTTCCTTGATGCTTGCCGTCAGCGCGGAGTCTCCCAAGAAGGGCTCGCGCCTCAGCGCGGCCGGGACGCGGCGCCGCCGCGGCGCAGCTCCAGGGTGGCCCAGCCTTCGATCACGCGGCGCCGGCGCAGGCGGAAGCCTTGCGCGGCATAGGCCGAGAGTACGCCCGGCACGTCGCGGGGGATCAGGCCGGAGAGCACTAGGGTGCCGTCGGTCGCCACCGCGCGGGCGAGGCTCGGCGCCAGCCGGGTCAGCGGCCGGGCCAGGATGTTGGCGAAGACGAGGTCGAAGGCGCGGGTGTGGCGGGCGAGCGGGTGGCGCAGGCCCGGCGCCTCGTAGAAGGCCATCAGGTTGGCGAGGCCATTGAAGGCGGCGTTGGTCCGCGCGGTCGCCACCGCCTCCGGGTCGAGGTCGCCGGCGACCACCGTCGTGTGCAGCAGGCGCGCGGCGGCGAGCCCCAGGATGCCGGTGCCGGTGCCGACGTCGAGGATGCGGTGGGGACGGCGGCGCTTCACCTCGTCGACGAGGGCCAGCAGGCAGCCGAGGGTGGTGCCGTGATGCCCGGTGCCGAAGGCGAGCGCCGCCTCAATCTCGATCGGCAGGTCGTTCGGCTGCACCCGCCCGCGGTCGTGCGAGCCGTGGACCAGGATGCGCCCGGCCCGCACCGGCTTCAGCCCTTCCAGCGAGGCGCGGACCCAGTCCTGCTGGTCGATCGCCGCGAAGGTGGCCTCGTCGGCGGCGTCGCCGAGGATCGGGCGGATCAGCTCGCGCACCGCCTCCTCGTCCGGCTCCTCGGAGAAGTAGGCCTCCAGGTGCCAGGACTTGCCGTCCTCGGCCTCGAAGGCCGCGACCGCGGTCTCGGTCGGGTCGAACACCTCGCCGATCAGGTCGGTCATGGCGCGGGCCGCGCGCTCGTTCGTGTCGAGACGCAGCACGTGGGTCGGGCGGTGGGGCGGCAGGCCTTCGAGCATGCCTGGCGCCATAGCATCCGCGCCGCCCGCCGTCACCGCCCCGTCACGCCCGCGCGGCATCTCTCTCGCCAACCGAATCGCCCTGCCGCCCTCCAGCCGACGTGGCAGCGGCGACACAGTCGGCCTGCCGCTGGGGAATCATCCTCCGCCCCTGCGGAACCGGCGCACCGGATCGGCGTTCTTAGCGGCGCCGGTCGCCAGAAACCGGCCGTTGAAGGATCGTACGATGCGTACCCGAGTTCGCGAGCAGGTTCGGCCGGATGCGTCCGCCGCCCCGGCTCAGACTCCCGTGCGGGATCTTCCCGTCCTGCGGGACACCGCCACTTCGCGCGAGGCCGCACCCTGGCGCCGCGCGGCGCCGCTCACCGCCGAGGATACGGCCCTGCCGGGCCGCATGCTCATGCTGCTCAGCCGGCTGCACCGGAACGAGATGCAGCGAATGACCGACGCGGAGGCCGCCGGCGCCGCCCCGTCGCGGGGCGCTTGAGAGCGGCCCGCATCCCATGCGACTTCGGGCGATCGCGCAGGCGGTCTCCCGAAGCCGTCGATCGGGCCTGACGCGTCTGAAAATCAGAGCCCGTTCGAGATATCGGACAATCTTCACACCATCCTCGTCATTCCGGGGCTCGCCGAAGGCGAGAGCCCGGAATCCGGAAACTCAGGTGATGCCGAACGAGGCGAATTGCGCTCCGCTTTATCCTGAACATCCTGCGGCTCTGGATTCTGGGCTCCGCTGCGCGGCCCCGGAATGACGTGCAGGGTGTCAACGCCGCGGGATCCGGGCGAACAGGCTCCGGCGCATCCGAGCCTTACGCTCCCAGGCGCGAGCCCAGGCGGGCATCCGGCACGTAGCCGCGGTTCCAGGTCGGGCTGATCACCACCTCGTTCAGGCAGACATGCTTCGGGCGCGTGGCGACGAACAGGATCAGCGCCGCCATGTCGTCGGGCTGCAGCATGCGGGCGCGGTCCTCGGGCGTCACCGGCACCGGGCGCTTGTCGAGGATCGGGGTCGCGACCTCGGCCGGGCACAGGACCGTCGAGCGGATGCCGTTGACGCATTCCTCCATGTTGATGCTGTGGCTCATCGCCACGACCGCGTGTTTGGCCGCCGTGTAGGCCGGCCCGCTCACCGGGCTGACGAAGCGCCCGGCCCAGGAGGCGGTGTGGATCAGGACGCCGTCGCCCTGGGCCCGCATCAACGGCAGCACCGCGAGGGAGGCGTAGAACGCGCTCGACAGGTTGGCCTGGATCACCTCCTGCGCGCCCTGCGGCGACAGGGCGTCCCAGCGCCGCTCGCGCACGTTGCTGCCGGCATTGCTCACCAGCACGTCGAGCCGGCCGAACCGCGACGCGATGCCCTCCACGATGGCCGTGATGCGGGCCGCATCGGTGACGTCGCCGGGCTCGACCACGGCCTCGCCCCCGGCTTCCGCGATGCGCGCGGCGAGCGCCCGCAGCGGCTCCTCCCGGCGCCCGGTCAGCACCACCCGGGCGCCCGCTCCCGCGAGGGCCAGCGCCGCCGCCTCGCCGATGCCGCTGCCCGCGCCCGTCACCCAGGCGACCTTGCCGGCAAGATTCGTCGCCGTGTCCTGCGCCATGTTCTGGGCCATGTCCCGTCTCTTCCCGTTCGGCGGCACCCTTGCGCCCGTTCAGCGGGGCGGGCCGTCCATCCGGCTTGTCTGCCAAGGTACGACGGCGTCGCGCAAGAGCGATGATCGGGCGGGCGGGCGCCGATCGTCCGGAAGGGCCGCTTTCGGGAGGGGGTTGGGGCTCGGAGCCGTTTGATGGGCCGCTACCGACTTATCACCCTCCGCGTCATTCCGGGGCCGCGTAGCGGAGCCCGGAATGATCCGAAGAGCGTCGAGACTGTCAAGACAGGCCTCAGAACCTGTTTGACTGCTGAGTAGATTTTATCCTACCTACAACCTCATCCTGAGGTGTTAGTCGATTGAAAATCGACTGACCTCGAAGGAGGCCTCCAGTTCCCGCCGAGATCTCTGGAGGCCTCCTTCGAGGCTCACTTCGTTCGCACCTCAGGATGAGGTCGTGGGTGGGAGACGAAAGTGTCTCTCGGTGCCGGAATCGCAAGCCAAACAGGCCCTCAGCCGCCCGACTTGGCGCTCGCCGTCAGGTCGACATCCACCCCGACCTGCAGGGCGACCATCGAGTCGTTGGCCCAGGAGCCCTGGCCGACGCCGTAATCGGTGCGCACGAGGTCGAGATGGCCGACCGCGTGGGCGGTGCCGCCCGAGACGGTGAGGCGGAACGGCAGGGTCACGTCCTTGCGCATCCCGCGGATCGTCAGCGTGCCGACGGCGTCGTAGGCGTCGCCGCCCTTCGCGACGAAGCGGGTCGCCTCGAAGCGGGCCTGCTTGTCCTTGGCGGCGTTGAACCAGTCGGCCTGCGGCAGGGCCTCGTCGCGCTGCTTGTCGCCGGTCTCGGCGCTGGTCAGGTCGATCAGCACCACGGCCTTGCCGGCCTCGGGCTTCTGCGGATCGAAGCTGATCTGCGCGTCGTAGCGGGTGAAGCGGCCCTTGAACGGCGCACCGACCTGGGTGCCGGAGAAGCCGATGCGGCTCTTGGCCGGATCGACGGTCCAGTCGGCGGCCTGCGCGGCGACCGGCACCGCGAGAAGGCCGAGGGCGAGGACGAGAGACTTCATCGCGAGGAACCTCAAGGCTTCGGGCTGGGCCGCGGCACCAGGGGCAGCATCCGCCACAGGGTGTCGTCGCGCAGCGCGAGGTGGTGGCGCAGGGCCGCGCCGACGTGCAGGACCAGCAGAGCCATCAGCAGCCAGGCGCCGTAGCTGTGCACGAGCTTCAGCGCGCCCTCGACCGCCGCCTTGTTCGGCAATTCGGGCAGGACCGGCAGGTGCGGCCACGGGATCGTCCCGTAGAGCACCGTCGGGATGTTGTAAGGCGAGGCCGAGACCATCGCCCAGCCGACGAGCGGCATGGCGAGAAGCAGGCCGTAGAGCGCGAGATGCGCCAGGTGCGCCGCCCGCCGTTCGGCCCGCGGCATCGCCTCGGGCAGGGGCGGCGGCCGGTGGAAGAGCCGCCAGACGACGCGGACGACCATCAGCATCAGCACCGTGAGCCCGATGGACTTGTGCCACTGGTAGAAGGCGAAGCGATCCATCGGCGGGAGTGAGCCCCGCGTCATCGCGAGGCCCAGGGCCAAGAGGGCCAGGATGCCGAGGGCGATCAGCCAGTGCAGCACGATCGCGACGAGGGTGTAGCGACGGGGCGTCGCGACCGTGCGCATGGACATTGGGACCTTGGGAGCGGGACCTTCGGCTTCCGGGAGGTTAGTCCTTGCGCTCGAAGGCGCCGTTGAGGACGAGGTGGACCTCGTCGCTGACCGCCGGCACGAAGGCCTTCACGCCGAAATCCGAGCGCTTGAGCGTGCCCTTGGCCTCGAAGCCGACGGTCTGCTTCTTGTTCATCGGGTTGGCGCCGGCGCCGACCAGCGTCACCTCGAGGGTGACGGGCTTGGTCACGCCGTGCAGGGTCAGGTCGCCGACGACCTTGGCCTTGTCCTTGCCCTCGGGCGTCACCTTGGTGGAGGTGAAGGTCATCTCCGGGAACTGGGCGACGTCGAGGAACTTGTCGCTCTTCAGCGAGTCCAGCATGTGCTGGCTCGGGGTGTAGAGCGACTTCACCGGGATGGTGACCTTCAGGCGGCTCTCGGCGGGCTTCGCCGGCTGCAGCTCCAGGGTGCCGGAGACGTCCGAGAAGAGGCCAGTATACTGCGAGAAGCCGAAATGGTTGACGGTGAACACCGCCTGGGTGTGGCCGGGATCGACCACGTAGGTGCCCGCCGGGATCTGGGCGGGGTCACGGGTCGCCGCCCCTTGAGCGCCGGCCGGAGCAGCGAGGGCGAGGCCGGCGACGAGGCCGAGGGCGAGGACGGACAGCTTCACGTGAACAACTCCGTGTCGGCGGGACGGGCGCGGCCCGGGACCCGGGCTCGCGGCACCGCGCTCCGCGGGCGGCGCTTCGATTAAGCCGGTTCCGTCGCGGGCGTAAGACAGCTAAACCGGGACGCATGGTTGCTGGATCGGAAACCTTCCGGGGTGCGCTCTCCGATGTGCGGGCGTTCTGCGCCGTCGTCGATCACGGAACTGTGACCCAGGCGGCGGAAGTTCTGGGGGAGACCAAGGGCAGCATCTCGCGCCGCGTCTCGCGGCTGGAGCAGGAACTCGGCGTCACCCTGCTCGCGCGCACGCCGCGGGCGGTCTCGCCGACGGTGGAAGGGCTGGCCTTCCACGCCAAGGCGCAGGAGAGCCTCGGCCTCCTCGACGGGGCGCTGGAGACCGCACGCAACGCCCGCACCCTGCCGCGGGGCCACCTGCGGGTCACCACCTCGATCGATTTCGGCATCGAGGTGATGCCGGACCTCGTCGCGAGCTTCCGGGGGCTCTACCCGCAGGTCACGATCGACCTCCTCATCACCGATGCACGGCTCGACCTCGCGGCCAACCGCATCGACCTGGCGCTCCGCCTCGGCAGCGGCGAGGGGCAGGATAGCGGCTACCGCGCGCCGGTCCTGGCGAGCCTGATGATCGGCCTCTACGCGGCGCCCTCCTACCTCGCCGCCCGCGGCGCACCGGGCAGCCTCGACGATCTCGGCGCCCACGACCTGATCCTGTCGCGCGAGCGCCTGGGGTCGGCGCAGGTGCGGCTCTCCGACGGCCAGGGCCGCGAGGGCCACGTCACCGCCCAGCCGGCGATCCGCGCCACCGACTACGCCACGGTGCTGCGCCTGACCCGGGCCGGCGCCGGCATCGGCCACATCCCGAGCCTGGTGGCCGCCCGGGCGCTGAAGGAGGGCGCCCTGGTGCCGGTGCTGCCCGACTGGGCGAGCCGCGGCGGCGTGCTGCGCGCCGTCAGCCTCGCCGGCCGGGAATTGCCGGCCCGGGTGCGGCTGTTTCGCGACCACGTCCGCCTCGGCCTCGCGGCGATGCGGGAGGAGGCGGGGCCGGGGTGAGCCCCCTGCCCTCCCGGGCGTCCCTACGCCGCGATCCGGATCGTCGAGGCGATCTCGTCGACCTCGCTCGACAGCCCACCATCTGCCGCCCGCACGACGAGCCCTAGTTCGGCCAGGGCGACCACGTCGGCGTGCACGCGCCGGACATCCCGCCCGAGGGCCCGGGCCAGGGGGCGGATGCCGCTCTCGGGCGAGCGCCGGAGATGCCGCAGGAGATCGAGGCGCTTCGGCGTCAGCACCGCGCACAGAGTTTCCCAGTCCCGGAACACAAGGCGGTCGTCGGCCGCGACGGGCTGACCGGCCTCCGCCGCCTTCCAGGCCGCCGCGACCTCCTTCGCCACCTCGCGCAGGCTCTGGCCGACCGTGATCTCAGTCCTTGCCATGACTCTTCCTCCAGACCTCGACGGCTTCGACGAAGTCACCAAGCAATCGATCGATGCCGACAAAATGATACGGCGTTTCCCGGTCATCGTCATGCCGGTGATCGCCTTTGCCGCGCTCATTGTCGAAGCCGATTATGCGAGCGCCATCCACTATGTAGACGAGGCGATACTTGAACCCATGCTCCGTTGGTGGGACCGGCGTCGGGACCCGCCAGACCACCAACTCGGCGAAATCATGTTCGCTGAATGCGATACGACGGCGAATGAGGAGTGTCGCCCCCATGTTGTCATAGTATGACAACATGCGTTGTCGTCAATGGACAACGCGCCGATGTGGAAAGAAGCGTAGCCACCCCGATCTCCGCCTTTGCCATGTTCGGTTCTCCAGTCCCGGACGGCTTCGACCTGCTCACTCCGCCCCAGCCAACGCCTCCGGCCCGGCGATGAACGCCCGCATCGCGCCGAACACCCGCTCCGGGTCGTCGCCGTGGATCTGGTGGCTGCATCCGTCCAACCGCCTGAACTGCTGCAGGTGCGCGGGGATCGCCGCGGCGGTCTCCTCGACGAGGGACATCGGCACGATCGGGTCGTGCTCGCCCGCCATCAGCAGCACCGGGCAGCGCAGGCGGCAGAGATCGGCACGGAAATCGAAGCGGCCGTGCTCGTTGCGCGGACCGTTGAAGTGCAGCGCCACCTCCGTGCGCATGATCACCCGCGAGAGGTCCGCCGGCGGCCGGTCCCGGCGGTGGCGGTAGAAGGGCACGCAGCGCTGGAAGTAGAGCGCCCGCCCCTCGGCGGTCGGGTTCGTCCAGTAGCTCTCGGCGATGGCGCCGACCTCCGGGCCGCCGATGCGGGCGAAGGCGGCGAAGACGGTCGAAAAATCGATCCGGGCCACCGTGCTGAGCAGGATAAGCCTGGCCGGATGGTCGGGATAGCGGGTGGCGTAGGCCTGCGCGACGAAGCCGCCGAAGGACAGGCCGCAGACGATGGGGCGCACGAAGCCGAGGGCGTCGCACAGGCCCTTCACGTCGTCGGCCCATTGCGCGAGATTCCAGGTCGCGGGGTCGTCGCCCTCGCTGCGGCCGTTGCCGCGATGGTCGTAGAACACGACCTGGGCGACGTCGGCGAGGCTCGCGAAGGACTCCTTGAGGGCGACATGGTCGAAGCCCGGCCCGCCATGCAGGACCAGGAGAACCGGCTTCTCGCGCATCCCCTCCGGACCCGGCACAAGGCCGGCATTCGCCACGTCGACGAAGAGGCGCACGCCGTTCACCAGGATATGCATGCGAGCGTCTCCCGAGCCGGGAGGCAGCGCCCGGTTCTCTCTACGGCAGGATTGCACGACCACGGTCGTCCTGCACCAATCCCTTCTCGTGCGTCGTCCGGACCGGCGCCGCGACCCGCGGGGACCATCGACGCTGCCGCAGGGGCGCATTAATCAGGGGCTCTACGCCGGGCGCCTCCGCCCGCCGCCAGTCGGAGCGACGACCATGAGCGCAGACCGCGATCCCGTGCCCCTCCGCCGCGCCACGCTGGCCGCCCTCTCGCCGAGCGTGCGGGTGCCCGCCTACGACGTGGCGCAGGTGCGCGCCGGCATCGTCCATCTCGGCCTCGGAGGGTTTCACCGGGCGCACATGGCCCGCTACACCCACGACCTAATGGAGCGGGATCCGGACGCGCTCGCCTTCGGCATCCTCGGGGTCGGGCTGATGCCGGGCGACCAGCGGATGATCGACGCGCTGGCGCCGCAGGACGCGCTCTACACCCTCGTCGAGCGTGAGGGCGCGGAGGAGACCGTGACGGTGATCGGGTCGCTCGCCGGCGTCGCCTTCGCGGGCGAGACCAGTGCGGCCGTGCTCGACGCCATCGACGACCTGGCGATCCGCATCGTCAGCCTGACGGTGACCGAGAACGGCTACTGCCTCGACCCGGCGACGAAGCGGCTCAACCTCGACCACCCGCTGATCCGCGCGGATCTCGCCGCCCCCGAGCGGCCGAAGAGCGCGATAGGCGTCATCGTCGAGGCCCTGCGGCGCCGGCGCGCCGCTGGTCGTCCTGCCTTCACCCCGCTGACCTGCGACAACATCCAGCACAACGGCGACGTCCTGCGCGACGCGGTGACGGCGCTGGCGCGCGAGCGCGACCCGTCCCTCGCCGACTGGATCACGACGGAGGTCGTCTTCCCCTCGACCATGGTCGACCGCATCACCCCGGTGACCGCCCCGGCCGACGTCGCAGGCCTCGCCGAGCGCCATGGCCTCGCCGATGCCTGGCCGGTCTTCAGCGAGACCTTCACCCAATGGGTGATCGAGGACCGCTTCCCCGCCGGGCGGCCGGCCTGGGAAAAGGTCGGCGCGCAGTTCGTGGAGGACGTCGCGCCCTACGAGTTCATGAAGCTGCGGCTCCTCAACGGCAGCCACCTCGCGGTCTCGGGGCTGGGGCGGCTCGCCGGCTACGTCACGATCGACGAATCGATGGCCGATCCGCGCATTGCGGCGGTCATGACGGCGCTGATGGACCGGGAGACCGGCCCGACCGTGCCGCCGGTGCCCGGGATCGATCTCGCCGCGTACAAGCGCACGCTGGTGGCGCGCTTCGCCAACCCGGCGATCCGCGACACGGTGGAGCGGGTCAACACCGACGCGCCGCTCAACGTGCTGGTCGATCCGATCCGCAGCCGGCTGGCGCAGGGCGGCAGCGTCGCGTTCCTCGCCCTGGCGCTCGCCGCCTGGCTGCGCCGGGTCCGCGGCGTGGACGAGCGCGGCGGCGCGATCGAGGTGCGCCACCCGATGGCGGCGCTCCTGCGCGAGAAAGCCATCGAGGGCGGCGCCGATCCGCGCCCGCTGCTCGGCATCCGCCCGCTCTTCGGCGAGCTCGGCGACGACCCGCGCCTCGTGGAGCCGGTGGCGGAGTGGCTCGGCATGCTCGACGGGAAGGGTATTCAGGCAACGCTCGACGAGGCAGCGCGGCGGGCGGCGTGAAGCGACCGGGGCGGTCCTTCAGGCCGCCCCAGTCCCGGTCGTGACGACCGGCGCGACGATCAGCTTCACCCCCCGAACCGCGTGGACGACGATGCCGCAGCGGCACCGCCCTCCGCCCTCCCCGCTTGACGCCGTCCCGCTGGACGCTCACCAATTGTGCGCAACGGCGCCCCCCACCCGGTGAGAGCGGCGCGACGGGAGGATACGACGTGAGACGGACGCACATTCTGCTGCTCGCTGGGGCCCTCCTCGCCGGCACGCCGGCCCTGGCCGAGTCGACCCTGACCATCGCCACCGTCAACAACGGCGACATGGTGGTGATGCAGAAGCTGTCCTCGGCCTTCGAGAAGGCGCATCCGGACATCAAGCTGCGCTGGGTGGTGCTGGAGGAGAACGTGCTGCGCCAGCGCGTCACCACCGACATCGCCACCAAGGCCGGCCAGTTCGACGTGCTCACCATCGGCAATTACGAGGTGCCGATCTGGGCCAAGCAAAATTGGCTCGAGCCGATGGACGGCCTGCCGGCCGATTACGACGCCAACGACCTGCTCAAGACCGTCCGCGAAGGCGTGAGCCGGGACGGCAAGCTCTACGCGCTGCCGTTCTACGCCGAGAGCGCGATGACCTATTACCGCAAGGACCTGTTCGACAAGGCCGGCCTGACCATGCCGGAGGCGCCGACCTACGACGAGATCAAGGGCTTCGCCGCCAAGCTCACCGACAAGGCCAGCCAGACCTACGGCATCTGCCTGCGCGGCAAGCCGGGCTGGGGCGAGAACATGGCCTACGTCACGACCCTCGTCGACACCTTCGGCGGCCAGTGGTTCGGCGACGGCTGGAAGACAACGATCGACACGCCGGAATGGAAGAACGCGCTGACCTACTACACCGACGTCTTGAAGAATTACGGCCCGCCCGGCGCGACCTCGAACGGCTTCAACGAGAATCTGGCGCTGTTCGCCAGCGGCCGCTGCGCGATGTGGATCGACTCGACCGTCGCGGCCGGCCTGCTCTACGACCCGAAGCAGTCGCAGGTCGCCGACAAGGTCGCCTTCGCGCCGATGCCGGTCGGCACCTTCAAGGGCGGGCCGACCTGGCTGTGGAGCTGGAACCTCGGCATCCCGGCCTCCTCCAAGCAGAAGGAGGCCGCCAAGACCTTCGTCGCCTGGGCGACCAGCAAGGCGTATGTCGAGATGGTCGCCAAGGAGAATGGGTGGGTCGCGGTGCCGCCGGGCACCCGCGAATCGACCTACACGTCGCCCGACTACCAGAAGGCCGCGCCCTTCGCGGGCTTCGTGCTGAAGGCGATCGACAGCGCCAACCCGAGCGGCCAGACCCGGAACCCGCGGCCCTATACGGGGGCGCAATTCGTGGCGATCCCGGAGTTCCAGGGCATCGGCACCCAGGTCGGCCAGACCGTGGCGGCGACGCTGACCGGCCAGCAGACGATCGACGCGGCCCTCAAGGCCGCGCAATCGGCGACCGAGCGGACGATGCGCCAGGCGGGGTATCCGAAGTAGCGCCGAGTTGCGGGGCCAACCCCGGGACAAGAAGAGGCGCACTCCCCTCTCCCGTGTGGGAGAGGGGCCGGGGGTGAGGGTGGCGACGGTTCCGAACTGATCTCCCAGCGTCGAGCTGCGCAGCTCGGCGGTTCAGGATTATGGCGGCACCCGAGCCACCCTCACCCCTACCCCTCTCCCACACGGGAGAGGGGATCCCGCGAATTCTTCTTCCCGGTACGGTCCTGTCAGGTCCGAGATCACTGCGACGACACCGGGGCCGCAAGCGGCCCCGCCCCGACCCCCGCCGCGCGAGGCGACGACCGGCATGTCCACACCGATCACGGTTCCCACCAAGGGCCGCCGCTTCAACGGCCTGCCGCTCATCGGCCCCTCGGTCACCGTGCTGCTGATCTGGATGATCGTGCCGCTGGTGATGACCGTGTGGTTCTCGTTCCAGCGCTACAACCTGCTCGACCCGACGGTGACGGGCTTCGCGGGCATCGACAATTACGAGTTCCTGGTCACCGATCCGGATTTCTGGGCCTCGCTCACCAACACGCTGCTCCTCGTCGGCTCGGTGCTGGTGATCACGGTGGTCGGCGGCACGCTGCTGGCGGTGCTGTTCGACCAGCCGTTCCCCGGCCGCGACGTCGCCCGGCTGTTCGCGATCGCGCCGTTCTTCGTCATGCCCACGGTCGCGGCGCTGATCTGGAAGAACCTGATGATGCATCCGATCTACGGCGTCTTCGGCGCCGTGGCTCGCGCCCTGGGCCTTCCCGCCATCGACTGGTTCGCCGATTATCCCCTCCTCTCCGTCATCCTGATCGTGTCATGGGAGTGGCTGCCCTTCGCGCTCCTGATCCTGCTCACCGCCGTCCAGTCCCTCGACCGCGAGCAGCTGGAGGCCGCCCGCATGGACGGCGCCGGCGCGATGGCGCAATTCTTCTACATCGTGCTGCCGCACCTCTCCCGGGCGATCAGCGTGGTGGTGATGATCGAGACGATTTTTCTGCTGACCGTCTTCGCCGAGATCTACGTCACCACCGCGGGCGGGCCCGGCAACGCCACCACCAACCTCGCCTTCCTGATCTACGCCCGGGCGCTGCTGCAATACGATGTAGGCGGCGCCTCGGCCGGCGGCGTTGTGGCGATCATCCTCGCCAACATCGTGGCGTTCTTCCTCGTGCGCACCATCGCGCGCCGGCTGGAGGTGTGAGGTGGCGAAACAATCCCCCCTGAAGCGCGCCGGCATCGCATTCCTCGGCTGGGGCGCGGCCTTCGTGCTGTTCTTCCCCCTCCTGTGGATGCTGCTCACCAGCCTGAAGAGCGAGCCGGAGGCGGTGACGCCCTCGCTCACCTTTACGCCGACGCTCCAGAGCTACGGCGACGTGCTGGCCCGGGCCGACTACCTCTCCTTCGCGCTCAACTCGGTGCTGATCTCGGTCGGCGGCACGGTGCTGGCGCTGGCGCTCGCCATCCCGGCGGCCTACGTCATGGCCTTCCACCCGACGAAGCGCACCCGCTCGACGCTGTTGTGGATGCTCTCGACCAAGATGCTGCCCTCCGTCGGCGTGCTGGTGCCGATCTACCTCCTGTTCCGCACCCTCGGCCTCCTCGACAGCCGCATCGGCCTCATCCTCGTCTACACGCTGATGAACCTGCCGATCGTGGTCTGGATGCTGTTCACCTTCTTCAAGGAGGTGCCGAACGACATCCTGGAGGCCGGGCGGATGGATGGCGCCCGCACGGGGGCGGAGGTCTGGCACCTGCTCCTGCCGCTGACCCTGCCGGGCGTCGCCTCGACGGGGCTGCTCTCGCTGATCCTGTGCTGGAACGAGGCGTTCTGGAGCCTCAACCTCACCTCGTCAGCGGCGGCACCGCTCACCGCCTTCATCGCCTCGTTCTCGAGCCCGCAAGGCCTGTTCTTCGCCAAGCTGTCCGCCGCCTCGACGGTGGCGGTGGCGCCGATCCTGGTCTTCGGCTGGCTGTCGCAGCGCCAGCTGGTGCGCGGCCTCACCTTCGGCGCCGTCAAGTAGGAGTCATCGCCATGGCTACCCTTCGCCTCCGCGGATTGCGCAAGAGCTACGGCGACGCCGAGATCATCAAGGGCGTCGACCTCGACATCGCCGACCGCGAATTCGCGGTCTTCGTCGGCCCCTCGGGTTGCGGAAAGTCGACGCTTCTCCGGATGATCGCCGGCCTGGAAGAGATCACCGGCGGCGACCTCTTCATCGACGGCAAGCGCATCAACGACGTCGGCCCGGCCGACCGCGGCCTCGCCATGGTGTTCCAGTCCTACGCGCTCTATCCGCACATGAGCGTGCGCGACAACATGGCCTTCGCCCTCAAGCTCGCCGGCGCCTCGAAGGCGGAGCGCGCCGCCAAGGTGGCGGAGGCCTCGCGCATCCTCCAGCTCGACGCCTATCTCGACCGCAAGCCGAAGGACCTGTCGGGCGGCCAGCGCCAGCGCGTCGCGATCGGGCGGGCGATCGTGCGCCACCCCAAAATCTTCCTGTTCGACGAACCGCTCTCGAACCTCGATGCGGCGCTCCGCGGCCAGATGCGGATCGAGCTGGCGCGGCTCCACCGCGACCTCAACGCCACGATGATCTACGTCACCCACGACCAGGTCGAGGCGATGACGATGGCCGACAAGATCGTGGTGCTCCAGGCCGGGCGGATCGAGCAGGTCGGCTCGCCGCTCGAACTCTACCACCACCCGGCGAACCTGTTCGTCGCCGGCTTCATCGGCAGCCCGCGGATGAACCTGCTGCCGGTACAGGTGAGCGCCGCCGATCCGGCCGGCGTGCGGGTGGCCTTGCCCGGCGGCGGCGAGGTGGTGGTGCCGGTGGAGGCCGGCCGCGCCGCGCCCGGCACGCGCGTGACCCTCGGCATCCGCCCGGAGGCGCTGAAGCCCGGCGCCGACGGGGCGCTCGCCGGCGAGGTGAGCCACGTCGAGCGGCTCGGCGGCCTGACGCTCGCCCATGTGGCGGTCGCCGACGGTGCCACGGTTGTGGCGCAGATCGAGGGCAGCGCGGCCGTGCGGACCGGCGAGGCGGTCCGCCTGACGATCGACCCCGCGGCGACGCACCTGTTCGACGGCGAGGGCCGGGCCCTGCCGCACCGGGCGCGCCATCCGCTGGCGGCGTGACCTATAAGAGGCGCACGTCATCCATTAAGACGCTGGTTTATCCTCTTCCCGCGGGCGGGGAGAGGGCTGCGTCTCCGTTCAGGAGATGCAGCAAGCCCGAAGGGCGAGGGGGTGTTGCCGGAAGAGCCACATCCGGCAACGCCCCCTCACCCTCGGGTCGATCCCTCCGGGATCGATGCGCCGCCTCGCTTTGGTGACGACTAGGTCACCAAAGCCCTCTCCCCGCCCGCGGGGAGAGGGGGGCGCACAACCGGTTGCGCGAACTCACCTGCCGCCTGGAGAACCTTCCATGATCCTGGTCTGCGGCGAAGCCCTGATCGACCTCTTCGTCGAATCCGGACGCCCGGCGCCGGAGCGCGGCGGCTTGCCGGCTTTGGCGGTGGCGGGGGGCTCGCCGTTCAACCTGGCGATCGGCATCCGCCGGCTCGGGGCCGACAGCGCCTTCCTGGCCGGACTGTCCGCCGACGCGTTCGGGCGGATGCTGGCCGACCGGCTGGCGGCGGAGGGCGTCGATCTCGCCTTCGCCAAGGAGAGCCAGCGGCCGACGCCGCTCGCCATCGTCTCGACCGGCGCCGACGGCCACCCCGCCTACACCTTCCACGCCGAAGCCTGCGCGCATGCCGATCTCGGCCCCGCCGAGCTGCCGGCGGCTCTGCCCGAGCGCGTCCGGGCGATCGCCATGGGATCGTTCTCGCTGGTGGCCGAGCCGGTCGGCACGGCCTACGCGGCCCTTGCCGCGCGCGAGGCGCGGCGGCGGGTGATCAGCCTCGATCCCAACCTGCGCCTCGGCCTGATCCCGAATCTCGACCGCTGGCATGCGCGGTTCGGCGAACTTGTGGCCAACGCCGACATCGTCAAGCTCTCCGACGAGGACCTGCGAGCGGCCTACGGGACGCGAGCCGACGAGGCATCCATCGCGCGGGGCTGGCTCGACGTAGGCGTGGCGCTCGTCGTCGTCACCGCCGGGCCGGACGGGGCGCGGGCCTACCACGCCGCCGGACGGGTCGCCGTCCCGGGCCGCCCCGTCACGGTGATCGACACGGTCGGCGCCGGCGACACCTTCCACGCCGCTCTGCTGGCCCGCCTCGACCAGGACGGGCGGCTGACCCGTGACGCGCTGCTAGGCCTCGACGCCGAGGCCCTGCAGGACATCCTGTCCGAGGCGGTGGCGGCGGCCGGCATCACCTGCACCCGGCTCGGCGCCGACCTGCCGACCCGCGGCGACCTCCTGTCGGTGCTCTCCGGAAAAGTGTCCGCCTGATGTATCTCGGTCTCGATCTCGGCACCTCCGGCCTCAAGGCCGTCCTGGTCGACGACGCGCAAGCCGTCGTCGGCAGCGCCACCGCGCCGCTGACCGTCAGCCGTCCGCATCCGGGCTGGAGCGAGCAGGATCCGGCGCAGTGGTGGAGCGCCCTGGAGCAGGTCCTCGACACCCTGAAGACGCGCCACCCGGCGGAGCTCGCGGCGGTCCGGGGTATCGGCCTGTCGGGCCAGCAGCACGGCGCGGTGCTCCTCGACGCGGACGATCGCGTGCTGCGTCCCTGCATCCTGTGGAACGACACCCGGGCCAGCGCAGAATGCGCCGCCCTGGAAGCGGCCTGGCCGGACCTGCGCCGGGTCGCCGGCAACATCGCCATGCCGGGCTTCACCGCCCCGAAGCTGCTCTGGGTGCGCCGCCACGAGCCGGAGATTTTTTCGAGAACCGCCCGAATCCTGCTGCCGAAGGCCTGGCTGCGTCTCGCGCTCACCGGTGAGGCGATCGAGGAGATGTCAGACGCCTCCGGCACCCTCTGGCTCGACGTCGCGGCCCGGACCTGGTCGGGCGAGGCGCTGGCGGCGACCGGGCTCTTGCCCGCCGCAATGCCGCGCCTCGTCGAGGGCTCGCAGGAAGCGGGTCGGCTGCGCCCGGACCTCGCCCGGCTCTGGGGCATGGCGAGCCCGCCGCTCCTCGCCGGGGGCGCGGGCGACAACGCCGCCGGCGCGGTCGGGCTCGGGGCGATCCGGCCCGGCGACGCCTTCGTGTCGCTCGGCACCTCCGGCGTGCTGTTCGCCAATACCGACGGGGCGCGGCCCTATCCGGAGGGCGCGGTCCACGCCTTCTGCCACGCCCTGCCGGGCCGCTGGCACCAGATGGGCGTGACCCTCTCGGCCGCCGCCTCGCTCGCCTGGTGGGCCGGCATCGCGGGCATGGACGAGGCGCGCCTGGTGGCGGAAATCGGCCCGGTGGAGCGCCCGAGCGAGGCCCTGTTCCTGCCCTACCTCGCCGGCGAGCGCACGCCGCACAACGACGGCGCGGTGCGCGGCGCCTTCGCGGGCCTGTCGGCGGGCACCGAGCGGGCGGCCCTGACGCAGGCGGTGATGGAGGGGGTTGCGTTCTCGCTGCGCGACAGCCTCGACGCGGTGCGGGCCTCCGGCACGCGGATCGAGGCGGCGGACGTCATCGGTGGCGGCTCGCGATCGGGCGAGTGGATCCGCATCCTGGCGAGCGTCCTCGACCTGCCCCTGCGCCCGCTCGCCGAGGGCGAGCATGGCGGCGCCTTCGGGGCGGCCCGCCTCGCCCGCCTGGCGGTGACCGGCGAAGCGCCGGAGGCGGTCTGCACGCCGCCGGAGCGCGGCGCGATGGTGCTGCCGGAGCCGGGCCTGGCCGAGGCCTATGCCGAGCGGCTCGTGCGCTATCGCGCGCTGTACCCGGCCTTGAAAGCGCTCGCCGGCTGAAGCCCGCGGACGGCCGGACCCCACGGTCCGGCCGTCCGCGTGATCGCCTCACTCCGCCGGCGCCGCCTTGCGGGCCGTCGCGTCCTCCAGGTCGCGGCTGACCTTGAGGGTCATCGCCACGAGGCCGCCCGCGAGGGTGACGGCGCCGAGCACGAGCAGGCCGGCGGTGAAGGTGCCGGTCAGGTCCTTGAGGTAGCCCATGACGTAGGGCCCCGCGAAGCCGGACAGGTTGCCGATCGAGTTGATCGCCGCGATGCCGGCCGCGGCCGAGCTGCCGGTGAGGAAGGCGCTCGGGATCGGCCAGAGCAGCGGCGGCGTCGCCGAGACGCCGATCTGGCTCAGGCAGAGCAGCCCGAGGATCAGGACCGGGCTCGAGACCAGCCCCGCCCCGGCGACGCCGACCGCCGCGACGATCATGGCGAAGCAGACGTGCTCCCGGCGCTTCAGCGTGCGGTCCGAGCTGCGACCCAGCAGCACCATCCCGACCGCCCCGAACACGAAGGGCAGCGCGGAGAGCAGGCCGGTCTGGAAGTTGCTGACCCCGAACCCCTTGACGATGGTCGGCAGGAAGAACGCCACGCCGTAGCTCGCCGCGTTCAGGCAGAAATACACGAACGAGCAGGCCAGCACCCGCGGATCCGAGAGCGCCTTGCCGATGCTCATGTGCTCGACGGCGACCTTCTGCTTGCGCTCGGTCTCGAGACGCGCCTCGAGCCAGGTCTTCTCGTCGGCCTGCAGCCAGTTCGCCTGGGCCGGGCGATCGGTGAGGTAGAGGATGACGACGACCGACATCACGATCGACGGCAGCGCCTCGAGGATGAAGAGCCACTGCCAGCCGTCGAGCCCACCCCCGGTGATGTTCAGGAGGGCGCCCGAGACCGGCGCGCCGACGATCGACGAGAACGGGATCGCCAGCATGAACATCGCCACGACGCGGGCGCGGTAGACCGACGGGAACCACAGCGTCAGGTAGAAGATGATGCCCGGGAAGAAGCCCGCCTCGGCGATGCCGAGCAGGAAGCGCAGGATGTAGAACACGTACTCGTTCGAGATCCCGGTCGCCCGCGAGATCGGCGAGATGAAGGCGAACAGGGCCGAGATGAGGCCCCAGCTGAACATGATGCGGGCGATCCAGAGCCGGGCGCCGAACTTGTCGAGCGCCAGGTTCGACGGCACTTCGAGCAGGAAGTAGGCGATGAAGAACAGCCCGGCGCCGAAGCCATAGGCGGCTTCCGACAGCCCGAGGGCCGCGTTCATCTGCAGCTTGGCGAAGCCGACATTGACCCGGTCGAGGTAGGCAACGAAGTAGCAAACGACCAGAAACGGCATCAGCCGCCACATGACCTTGCGGATCGTCCTGGTTTCGATCTCTTCCACGGTGAGTTTCCTGCCCTGAGGGTATTGTTGCCGAGCCGCGGCTCTGGACGCTCTCTAGAGCATCACCCGATCGCGTTGCAATCGGCGATGCCTTAGCTGTTTGATTGTACCGTACTTTTCGCGACGAGGCGGCCTCCGCCTCCCCGGACGGAACCCGGGCCGAGACGGGGAGCCCGACGCCGGACCGACCGGTGGAACAAGGGCGCGCCGGGCAGAACCGCGGGCGCTTCCGCGTGTTGCCCCGGCATGACCGACACCCAAGCCCCCTCCGACCCGACCATCCAGGCCCGCCGGCGCGAGATCGTCGCCGAGCACCTGCTGTTCACAACCCTCCGCTTCCTCGCCGGGCGGCACCCGGACCTGCTCGACGCCCTCGACGGCAGCATCGACCATCTCGGCGATCCGGGCGGCGGCGCGACGCAGGACGACGAGGCCGTGCGCGAGATCGCGCGCCGGTTCGTCGCCAGCCTCCGGGCCGAAGCGCGGCCGTGACGACCGTCGCGGGCTTCACGGAGACCCTCGACCGGTTCGGCGCCGGCACGCCGGTGGTTTTGTGCCACGACGATGCCGACGGCCTGTCGGCCGGCGCGATCCTCGCCCGGGCCTTCGCGGTCACGTCGCATGGCCCGGCGCGGGTGCGGGTGATCGGGCGCGGCGAGAGCGCCTGGTCCGATGCGGTCCGGGCCGAGCTCGCCGCCGGTCCGCCGGTCGCTGGCATGATTGTCACCGATCTCGGCGTGCAGGCGGAGCCGATCCTACCCGGGGTGCCGACGATCCTCGTCGATCACCACGTGCCGCGCAGCGAGCCCGGCCCGGAGGTCGCGACCGTCATCAGCGGCTACGGCGCGGAGCCGACGCCGACCTCGAGCCTCCTCGCCCAGGCCTGCGCGGCCGCGCTCATCGGCGAGGCGGAGGCCGAGGCGCTGGTCTGGCTCGCCGCCCTCGGGGCCGTGGGCGATCTCGGCGAGCGCGCGAGCGCGGCGCAGTTCCCCGCCGTGATGGCGGGTGCGCGGCGATTCGGCACCCTCAAGGCGCTGCGCGAGGCCGTGAGCCTGGTGAACGCCCCGCGCCGCTCCAGCCGCGGAGACGCCGCGCCCGCCCTGCGCCTGCTGCTGCGGGCGGACGGGCCGGACGCCGTCGTCTCCGACGCCTCGCCCGACGGCGAGGCGCTGCGGCAGGCCCGCGCCGAAGTGAAAGCGGCGCTCGACGCCGCCCGCACGGTGCCGCCGCTCTTCGCCGGCCCGGTCGCGCTGATCCGCTGCGACTCGCCCTGCCAGATTCACCCGCTCGTGGCCCAGTCCTGGACCCATCGCCTGCACCGGCAGGTGGTGATCGGCGCCAATGCGGGGTTTCGCGCGGGCTTCGTCCACTTCGCCGCCCGCAGCGCGACTGAACCCGACCTGATCACCTTCCTGCAGGAACGCGCCCCGCCGCTGGGCCCCGACGACCAGTTCGCGCAAGGCCACCGGCGCGCCACGGGCGGGCAGGTGACGCGGGAAACCTGGAACTGCTTCGTCGCCGGGCTCGGCTTCGGGCCCGACGCCGCGGCGTGAGGCGGGCGCACCCACCGCCCCTTTCCCTGTTGCGCTCCGGGCGGAGCCGGGCTACAGAGGCTTCGCGGTCAGCACCCGTAGCTCAGCTGGATAGAGCGTTGCCCTCCGAAGGCAAAGGTCACACGTTCGAATCGTGTCGGGTGCGCCATTTCCCTTGATGATTTAGCTGGTTTGCGACCCCGATTTTGATTGGGTCGTGGAAGCGCTGCGGAAGCAGCGAGCGCCACACTGCGCCTCGGTGTGGTTGGATAACGCACCTTGCCTCGCCTCTGAGGATGGGCGCCCCGCCCCAGCGGCCGGGCAGACCTTCGAGAGGACGACTCGCACGATGCCGATCAAGGCGCTCAACGACCGCAAGAAGCTCTCGTCCGACTTCAACGAGGCCAACGACGCTTTCATCGACGCGGTGCTGGGCGCGCTCCAGGCCGGCGAGATCCCGCTCGATCTGGCGCGGGCCTATCTCGCCCATCCCGTCGCGATGATGCATGCGAGCGGCGCTCAGGCAGTGGCGGATTACTTCGAGCGGATCCTGTCGCAGAAGCCCACGATCGACTGGACGCCGGGCGGCTGAGTCGACCAATCTCCAGCCCTCCTCTGCGCGCAGGGTGCGTCTGGGGAGGTGTCGGCGCAGCACCTTGAGCGAAGGGCGGCCTGTCATGAAAGTGGTGTCCTTCGCGACTTGCTTGCTGATTGCAAGCACGGGGACCGCCTTGACACAGGCTGCATCGGCCAAGCGCCCGATCCTCGACTGCGCCGACTTCTCGAAGAGGACGGACGAGGCCGCGCTCATCGAGCGCTTCGGCAAGGAGAACGTCGTCCGCGGCAAGCTCGACGGCGCCGAGGGCGAAACCGTGCCGGGCACGATCGTCTATCCGAAGGACCCGGCCCGTCGTCTCGAGATCAGCTGGTGGGATACGGGCAAGCGACGGGGCTTGACCGGCATCACCGTGAAGGACCGGTCGGCGTGGCTGGTGCGCACGCCCGGCGCGGCGCGCGCGGCGATCGGACTGGGGGCGGGCCTCGACGAGGTCGAGGCCGCCAACGAGAAGCCGTTCCAGATCAACGGCTTCGGTTGGGATTACGGCGGCTACGGAATGGGCTGGAAGGGCGGCAGGCTCGATCGCTTGGCCGGCGGGTGCAGCCTGTCCGCTCGCTTCAATCCGGATCCCAATGTGAAGGGCCGGGCAATCGACAAGGTCTCCGGCGAGAAGGAATTCGGTTCGTCCGACCCTGCGTTGCGGGCCGTCAAGCCGTCCCTGTCATCGATCACGATCGGGTGGCCGGAGAAGTAGACGCGCCGGATCGGCCGTTCCTCACCGCCGCCGGCGCTTCGTCTGCCCGGTGTCGCATTGCCGCTTGATGCACCGGTCGTAGGCCGGCTGGCGCAGGCCGGTGGCGTCGCCGCAGCGCCAGATGCAGCGTTGGGCCTCCATCGCATCGGCCGAGGCAGCTTCCGCTGCCGTGGTCGGCAGAAGAGTCAGAAACACCGGAACCAGAAGTCCCAGGATCGCGCGCCGCATCGTCCGCTCCCGCCTCGTCAGACGAGCGTAGCGCAAAGCCGGCGCCGGACCACCTTCTCCGATGGGTCGACCTCCGGGGAGGCGGCGTCGCCGAACGGGGGAGGCGCGTCACCTGCCCGGACGCGAGGACCGTCCGCGCACCACCCTCACCCGCCGCACCGCACCCCCACCACCGCTCCGGCGAAGCGTCCGGCGATCGCGCCGGCGGTGAGCGGCGGGGCGTCGCCGGCGGGGGCCGTCCGGGCGTCGGGGCCGAGGAGGGCCTTGAGCGCCGGCAGGCCGACGAGGGGATGGGTGAGCGGGGGCAGCACGCCGGCGATGAGGCGGGGCTGCGCCGGCAGGCGGGCGACGAGGCCGAGGAGGCGGCCGGCGCGGTCGAGGACCGGGGCGCCGGCGGCGCCGGGCTGGAGCGGGGCGAGGAGGCCGGCCGCCGCGACCTCGCCGGTGGTCACGGTCGGGCCGTCGGGACCGGTCGCGAGCACGAGCGCGGCCTCGCCCGGGGCGGCCGGGGCCGGTGCGAGGGCGGGCGAGGCCGTGCCTGCGGCCGGCGGGGTGGCGCCGTCGAGGAGCGCGAGACCGGTGGCGTCGTCGCGCCGCAGCACCCGGACCGGAGTGCCGGCGACGAGGGGCCCCGGGCAGGAGCCGGGCAGCACCGAGACGATCCGACGGGGCGCGACGACGAGGCCGGTGGCGGTCGCGGGTGCTGTCGCCGGAGCGACCGGCTCCGCCACCGCCGCGACCGGGCGCGGGGCCGCCGCCGGGGCCTCGCCCGGGAAGGGCACGAAGCTGTTGGCGATGGCGATCACCAGCCGGTCCATCTCCCGGGCCGAGGCCTTGTCGTAGGAGAGGGTGAAGCCGCGCAGGCCCGCCGGGCCGGCGGCGTGGCGGATGTAGAACTTGCCGCCCGCGGTCTCGCCGGTGACGACCGTGAAGTCGGGGCGCTTGAGGGTGTAGGTCACCTTGCGCTCAGGGCTGGACGCGGCGCCCTGCGCGAACAGAGCGTCGAGGTCGGTCTCGCCGGGGGCATAGGCCCGGGTGTCGAGGGTGACGCGCCCGTCCGGGCTCTGCCAGCGGGTGCCGCCGGCCACCCGGCTGCGCTTCGACATGAGCCTTTCCGGCACGCCGATCACGAGGCCGGTGGCGGGATCCGCCGCCACGGTGAAGCGGGCCGCCCGGCGCGCCGCCTCGCCGGCGGTGAGCAGCGCGGCGCGGGCGGGCTCGTCCAAAATCCCGGCAGTCCCGGTGGCGGGGGCGCCCGCCTTCGCCTGCCAGGCGCCGATCGCCTCGTAGGTGCGCCGGCCGAAGGCGCCGGTGACGACGCTGTTGTAGCTGCCGGCCCAGACCAGGGCGTCCTGCACCGCCCGGCGCTCCGCCTCGGGCCGGGCTTCGAAGGCGACGCGGGCCGCTTCGAAAGCGGGATCGGGCGTGGCCGCGGGACGCGGGGCCGGCGCCTTCGCGGCGGGCAATTGCCCGGCGGGTGCTTGCGGAGCGGGCATCTGGGCGACGGCCGCCGGGGCGAGGCCGGCGCAGGCGAGGAGCGGCACGAGGCCGGCGGCGAGCAGGCGGGCGGGGCGCGGCATCGGGCTCTCCGAAGACGAGGCGCCAGACCTTGGCAGAGACGGGGCCGGACTTCCAGCTGCCCTGAGCGTCGTTCCGGCCTCCGGGCCGGATCGTTCCACGACGGGACGAAGTGGAAGCTGCAACGACCCAAGACCGGGCGAAATCGATCGCTTCGGAGCGACATCGGATTGCACCGCGCTCGGGCGCTGCTTAGGCTCCGCCCGCGCTGGGAATCGCTTGCGAGGCCGGACATGTCGCTCATCACCCGAGTCGGTCGCGTCGCCATCGGTCTGGCCGGCCTTCTGGCAGGGCACGCGAGCGCGCAAGGCCAGCAGCCCCCGAACCCGGCGCCCCGCCGCGCCGCCCTGGTGCAGCCAGCACAGAAACCAAAGAGCTTCGTGCGCCCGTCCCTCGCCAGCGAGGCGGTGCGGCTCGAGGCGCGGGTGAAGGAGGAAGGCGGCGCGGGCGGCCGATCCGCCGCGCAGTGGCGCCGCGAGGCCGAGGCCCTCAAGGCCAAGGACGAGACCGACGGGGCGCTCGCCGCCTACCGCCGCGCCGCCGCGGCCGAACCGGCCGACTGGCGCAGCTGGTACGCCCTGGCCGAGACTGCGAACGACGCCGAGAACGACGATTACGACACCAACCGGAAGCTGAAGGCGGAGGCCCGGGCCGGCGCCTACCTCGCCTACCAGCGGGCCGGCGCCCCGGCCGAGGAAGCTCGGGCGCTCGCGCTCCTCGGCGCGGTGCTCGCCAAGCAGGAGACCTGGCGCCCGGCGCTCGAGGCCTACGCGGCGAGCCTGGCGCTCGCGGGCGATCCGGACACCGCCAAGACCTACGAGGCCTTGCGCGACGCGCACGGCTTCCGGGTGCTCGACTACAAGGTCGATTCCGACGCCGCCGCCCCGCGGGCCTGCTTCACCCTGTCGGAAGCCATCGACCCGAAGGCGGACGTGGCGCCCTACGTGGCGGTCTCCGGTGCCCCCGACACCGCCGTGACCGCGCAGGGGCAGCAGGTCTGCGTCGACGGCCTGCGCCACGGCGAGCGCTACGGCGTAGTCCTGCGCCAGGGCCTGCCTTCCAGCGTGGGCGAGGCTCTGCGCAAGGCGGCCGATTACGAGATCTACGTCCGCGACCGCAGCCCGCAGGTGCGCTTCACCGGCCGCAACTACGTGCTGCCCCGCACCGGCCAGGCCGGCGTGCCGCTGGTCTCGGTCAATGCGGCCAAGGTCGATATCGAGGTGGTGCGCATCGGCGACCGCGGATTGCTGCCGGCCCTGCGCGGCGACGAGTTCCTGTCGCAGCTCTCCGGCTCCGGCCTGCGCACCATCGCCCGCGAGCGGGGCGTGCAGGTCTGGAAGGGCACGCTCGACACCGCACCCGTCGAGATCAACCGCGAAGCTGTCACCGCCTTCCCGGTGCTCCAGGCGGTCGGCAAGGGCGAGCCCGGGCTCTACGTGATGACGGCGCGGCCGAGCGGCAGCACCTCGCTCGCCGACGAGGAGGGCGGCTACGAGAGCGAGGCGACGCAATGGTTCGTCGTCTCGGATCTCGGGCTCACCGCCTTCAAGGGCCGGGACGGGATCCAGGTTCTCGCCCGCTCCCTCGCCTCGGCCGGCGTCGTGAAGGGGGCGGAGATCCGTCTCGTCGCCCGCAACAACGAGGTGCTGGCGACCCGCAACACCGACGGCCAGGGCCTCGCCGCCTTCGATCCGGGGCTCGCCCGCGGCGAGGGCGGGGCGGCACCGAGTCTCGTCGTGGCGCGGCTCGGCGACGATTACGGCTTCCTCGACCTGAATCTGAGCGCCTTCGACCTCGCCGACCGCGGCGTGAAGGGCCGGCCGGCGCCCGGCGCGGCGGAGGCCTACCTGTTTCCCGAGCGCGGGGTCTACCGCTCGGGCGAGACGGTGCAGCTGACCGCGCTCCTGCGCGATGCCAAGGGTGCGGCGATCCCGACCCTGCCGCTCACCCTGGTGGCGAAGCGCCCGGACGGGGTCGAGTATCGCCGGGCGCAGGTGGCGGATGCGGGCCTCGGCGGGCGCGCCTTCTCGCTGCCCCTGCTGCCGGGCGCGCAGGCCGGCACCTGGCGGGTCGCCGCCTATACCGACCCGAAGGCGCCGCCGGTCGGCGAGGCGACGTTCCTCGTCGAGGATTACGTGCCCGAGCGCCTCGACGTGACCCTGACGCCGCCTGAAGCCGCCCTCAAGCCGGGCGAGCCCGCGACGGTCGCGGTCGCGGCACGCTACCTCTACGGCGCGCCGGGCGCGGGCTTGAGCGTCGGCGGCGCGGTGGCGGTGCAGCCGGCCGCCCGCAGCGGCATCAAGGGCTTCGAGGAGTTCTCCACCGGCCTCGACGACGAGCGCGTCGAGCCGGTGACGGCGGAGCTGGAGGCCCCCGTCACCACCGACGCGCAGGGGCGCGCCACAGTCCGGGCGCCGGTACCGGCGTCGAGCGGGCCGCGGCCCTTCGAGGCCAAGGTCTCGCTCCAGGTCGGCGAGCCCGGCGGCCGGGCGGTGCAGCGCAGCCTGACCCTACCGATCCTGCCCGCCGGCCCGGTGATCGGCATCAAAAAGACCTTCGGCGAGCTGCGCGAGGGCGCGACCGCGACGTTCGAGGTGGCGGCCGCGCGGCCCGACGGCACGCGGCTCTCGGCCGAGGCGACCTGGACCCTGCTGCGGGTCGACCGGCGCTACCAATGGTACCGCGCCGACGGGCGCTGGTCCTACGAGCCGGTCAAGACCACCGCCAAGGTCGCCAACGGCCGCGTCGCCCTGGCGGCCGAGGCGCCGGCGAAGCTGGCGATGCCGGCCGGGCTCGGCCAGTACCGCCTGGAGGTGCGCGGCCCCGGCCTCGAGGCGGCGAGCCTGTCGTTCAGCGTCGGCTGGAGCGGGTCCGAGACGGCGGATGCGCCCGACCTCCTCGACCTGACCCTCGACCGCGACGCCTACGCCTCGGGCGAGACGCTGAAGGCGAATGTGCGTCCGCGCTTCGCCGGCACCGCCACCGTCGCGGTGGTGAGCGACAAGGTCCACGAGATCCGCACCCTCGACCTGCCGGCGGGCGGCGCCACCGTCGAGATCCCGGTGAAGCCGGATTGGGGTGCGGGCGCCTACCTCGTCGCCACCGCCTACCGGCCCCTCGACCAGGCGGCCAAGCGCCTGCCCGGCCGGGCGATGGGGCTGGCCTGGTTCGGGATCGACCGCGATGCCCGCAGCCTCGGCGTCACGGTGGAGGCTCCGGCCAAGGTCCGGCCGCGGGGCGAGTTGCGCCTGCCGATCCGCCTCGCGGGGCTGAAACCCGGCGAGGAGGCGCGGGTGACCGTGGCGGCGGTCGATGTCGGCATCCTCAACCTCACCCGCTACGCCAACCCGGATCCGTTCGGGTTCTTCTTCGGCCAGAAGGCGCTCTCGGCCGAGATCCGCGACCTCTACGGCTACCTGATCGACGGCATGCAGGGCACGCTCGGCGCCATCCGCTCCGGCGGCGACGCCGGCGGCGCGGAGCTGGAGGGCGCGCCCCCGGCGCAAGCGCCGCTCGCGCGGTACTCGGGCGTCGTCACGGTCGGGCCGGACGGCCGGGCCGAGGTAAGTTTTTCCCTGCCCGCCTTCAACGGCACCGCCCGGGTGATGGTGACGGCCTGGAGCGCGGCGCGGGTCGGGGCGGCCTCGGCCGACGTGGTGATCCGCGATCCGGTCGTGGCGAGCGGCACCCTGCCGCGCTTCCTCGATGTCGGCGACCGCTCGCGCCTGCACGTCGCCCTCGACAACGTCGAGGGGCAGGCCGGCGACTACGCGGTCGATGTCGACCTCGCCGGGCCGGTGGTGGTCCCGGCGGGCTCCCTCAGCCGCTCGCTCCGCCTGGAGCCGGGCGGGCGCGGCTCGGTCGAGATCCCGCTCACCGCGGCGGGCCCGGGCCTCGCCCGGATCGACCTGCGGCTGATCGGCCCGGGGCTGCCCGAGCCCGCCGGCCAGAGCTTTTCCCTCGGCATCCAGCCCGGCACTGGGGCGCTGCTGCGCCGCGAGGTCCGCACCCTCGCGCCCGGCGCGAGCCTGACCGTGTCGGGCGATCTCCTCGCCGAGGTGATCCCGGGCACCGGTTCCGTCACGCTCGCGGCCTCGCCCTTCGGCGGGATCGACGTGCCGGCCCTGCTCCAGGCCCTCGACCGTTATCCCTACGGCTGCACCGAGCAGGTGGTGAGCCGGGCCCTGCCGCTCCTCTCGGTCAACCGGCTGGCGGCGCTCGCCCAGCTCGGCCTCGACGGCAGCGCCGACGAGCGGGTGCGGGGGGCCATCGACCGGGTGCTGTCGCGCCAGGATGCGAGCGGCGCCTTCGGGCTGTGGTCGGCGGGCCAGGCCGAGGATCTGTGGCTCACCGCCTACGCCACCGACTTCCTGACCCGGGCGAAGGAGCGCGGCTTCGCCGTGCCGCCGACCGCGCTCACCCTCGCCCTCGACCGGCTGCGCAACAGCGTGGCGAATGCCAACGAGGTGACGGAGGGCGGCCTCGACCTCGCCTACGCGGCCTACGTGCTCGCCCGCAACGGCCGGCCGGTGATGGGCGACCTGCGCTACCTCGCCGACACCAAGCTCGCCTCCTTCGCGACACCCCTCGCCCGCGGCCAGATCGCGGCGGCGCTCGCTCTGCTCGGCGACCGGGCGCGGGCCCGCACCGCCTTCGAGGCCGCCGTGGCGGCGCTCCGGGCCGAGCGCGACGGCGGCGCCTACCGGGCCGATTACGGCTCGCGCCTGCGCGACGGCGCCGGGCTGATCGCGCTCGCCGCCGAGACCGGCGTGGGGCGGGACGCGCTCGGTCCGCTCGGCACCGTGGTGGGCGAGGAGCGCGACTCCGGCCGCCCGACCAGCACCCAGGAACAGGCCTGGATGGTGCTGGCGGCGGCCGAGCTCGCCAAAGATTCGGCAAAGGATGCGGGGAAGGACGGGCCCTCCCTCGCCCTCGACGGCAATCCGATCTCGGGCGCGCTCTACCGCACGTTCCCCGGCGCCGCCCTGGAGGCGAAGCCGGTGACGGTGACCAATCGCGGCACCGCCCCGGTGCAGCTCGCCCTCGGCGTCTCGGGCAACCCGGCGGTGCCGGAGCCGGCGGAGGCGAAGGGCTACACGATCGAGCGCAGCTACCACCGCCTCGACGGCAGCCCGGCCGACCTCGCGGCGTTGCGCCAGAACGACCGCCTGGTGGTGGTGCTGAAGGTGACCGAGGCCAAGGCTAGCGCCGGCCGCCTGCTCCTCGTCGACCGCCTGCCGGCGGGCCTCGAGATCGACAACCCGAAGCTCCTCGACGCGGACGCGACCGCCGGCCTCGCCTGGGCGAAGTCCGACGTGAAGCCCACCCACACCGAGTTCCGCGACGACCGCTTCGTGGCGGCCTACGACCGCGACCCGAGCCAGTCCGCCTTCTTCAGCGTCGCCTACACTTTGCGGGCGGTGACGCCCGGCCGCTACGTCCACCCGGCGGCGACGATCGAGGACATGTACCGGCCCGAGCGCTACGGGCGCACGGCGTTCGGGACGCTGGAGGTGGGGGCGACGCGGTAGGCATTCGAGACAGCGGTGCCGCTGTTCGTCCCCTCTCCCCTTCCCCAAGGGCTGTCCGGGGAGAAGAGGTGGCGCGTCTCCCCTCTCCCGAGTGGGCTAGCGTATTCACACAACGCGGTTTGAGCGGCGTTTCCTCTCGAAGAAAGCGCGCCTCTCCTCCCCGGGCGATCTCGGGCTTGCCCGAGATCGCTCAAGCTTGTGGGGAGGAGTTGGAGGTGGGGGTGGTGCCGGATGAGGCTCGGTGCTCTACGCGGCACCACCCCCACCCCTAACCCCTCCCCACAAGGGGGAGGGGAAGCGCCTGTCCTCACAATGGGTTAGCTCTCAAAGGGAGAAGTGTGAATCCGCTAGCCCGAGTGGGAGAGGGGATCCCGTGCCTGATTCTAAAAGGGGTTTCCCGCGGACAACCCTACCCTTTCCGGGCCCGGTACGGGCCTGCACGACTGGAACAAAGTGGAAGGAGATCCGGGATCCAGGAGAGAAGTGCCGCGAAGTGGCTCCGAGTGCTGCAACGTTGCAGACAAGCAGACCCTTCGCGATTTTTCGTGCTGGATCCCGGATCTCCTTTCGCTGACGCTCCAGTCGTCCGGGAAAGGGGCGGAGGGAAACGTGTGCAACGGCTCGTCTCGACTCCGCCGGATCGGCAGCCCGCGCCATCCATCGGGACCCACCACAGCCATCCCAGCGGCCCGCGCCGGCCCCGTCAGCCGTTCGCCGCCAGCCGGCCCGCCGCCTCGGCGAAAACCCCCTCCCCGGCCATCACCGTCGCGAGCTGCGCGACGGGCTGCGGCTTGCCGAACAGGTAACCCTGCATCTCGGTGCAGCCCTCGCCGAGCAGGACGCGCATCTGCGCCTCGGTCTCGACGCCCTCGGCCACCACCCGGATGCCGAGGCTGGCGCCTAAGCCGAGCACGGCGCGCACGATCACGGCCGCGGCCGGGCGCCGCTCGAGCTGGCTGACGAAGGAGCGGTCGATCTTGATCGTGTCGAACGGGAAGGCCTGCAGCGTCGCCAGCGACGAGTAGCCGGTGCCGAAATCGTCCATCGCGATCCGGACCCCGAGCGACTTCAGCCGGCGCAGGACCGACAGGGCGCGGGGCATGTCGTTGATGATGACCGTCTCGGTGACCTCGATCTCGAGCCGCTCCGGCGGCAGGCCGGTCTCGGTCAGGATCGCCAGGACGCGCTCGGGCAGGTCGACCTGCTGGAACTGGCGCGGCGACAGGTTGACCGCGACCTTGAGCGGGCGGGCCCAGCCCGCCGCCTCGCGGCACGCCGCGCGCAGGACCCACTCGCCGAGGGGGACGACGAGGCCGGTCTCTTCGGCGAGGGGGATGAAGGCGCCCGGCGGCACCAGGCCGCGCGACGGGTGCTGCCAGCGCACGAGCGCCTCGAAGCCGACGAGCTGCCCCCCGAAGGCCGGACCGGGGGAGCGCCGGCCCTGGCCGGGCCGCACCTGCGGCTGGTAGTGCAGCACCAGCTCGTCCCGTGCGATCGCCCGGCGCAGGTCGGTCTCCCGCTGCCGCCGCTCGGCGAGCGCCAGATCCATCGCCGGGTCGAAGGCGCGGGCCGCGTTCCGCCCCTCCGCCTTTGCCTTGTAGAGGGCGAGGTCGGCGCGCCGCATGAGGGTCTCCTCGTCGGTCCCGTCCGCCGGCGAGGCGGCGATGCCGATGCTGGCGCCGATCTCGACCGACTGGTCGCCGAGCCGGACCGGCCGGCCGATCGCCCGCACGAGGGCTTGCGCCCGAGCCATCGCGTCGCCCGGGCCGTCGATGGCGGCGAGCAGCACCGCGAACTCGTCGCCGCCGAGCCGCGCCGCGATGTCCTGGCCCGAGAGGCCTGCCCGCAGGCGGTGCGCGACCTCGCGCAAGAGCGCGTCGCCGGCGAGGTGGCCGAGGGCGTCGTTGACCTCCTTGAACCGGTCGAGATCGACGCACAGGACCGCGCAGGCACCCTCGCCGCGCCCGGTCTCCGAGAGCCGCCGCCGCAGCCGCTCGCGGAACAGGGTGCGGTTGGGCAGGTCGGTGAGGGCGTCGTGGGCCGCCATGTGGGCGATCCGGCTCTCCGCCTCCTTGCGCACGCCGATATCGACGTGGGTGCCCACGACCCGGCCCGCCCGCCCGTCGGCCCCGCGCGCGACGACCTTCGAGCGCGTGAGGAACCAGCCCCAGGTGCCGTCCTTGCGCCGCAGCCGGTGCTCGCACTCGAAGACCGGCGTCGCCCCCGCGAGATGCGCCGCGAGCCTGGCGAGGGCCTCGGCCCGGTCGTCGGGGTGGAGGAGCGCGCGCCAGGTGCTGCTGTGGGACGCCAGCTCGCCCGGGGCGTAGCCGAGCATGTGCCACCAGCGGTCCGAGGTCCAGGCCGCGCCGGTGGCGAGGTCGCAATCCCACAGGCCGTCGCTGCTCGCGTCGAGCGCCAGCGCCAGGCGCTCCTCGCTCGCCTGCAGCGCCTCGCGGGCCCGGACCATGTCGTCGATGTCGAGCGCCGTGCCGATCCACTCGACGACGCCCCCCTGCTGCAGGGCCGGGGCGATGACGACCTTGTGCCAGCGATACGCGCCCGAGGGATCGCGCCAGCGCAGCTCCGTCGCGAAGGCCCGCCGCTCCGCCCGCGCCCGCAGCCACGTGGCCGCGGCCTCGTCGCGGTCGTCGGGGTGCTGGAGCTCGATGCGCAGCGCGTAGGCCGCGGCACGCGCGCCGAAGAACGCCCGGAACGGCCGGTTGGAGTAGAGGGTCGTGCCGTCGTCCCTGATGACCCAGACCATCTGCGGAAGCGCGTCGGTGAGCGCCCGCATGCGCTCCTCGCTGGCGAGCAGGGCCGCCTTCTGCCCGCTCAGCACGCCGTTCATCCGCCGCAGGCGGTCGGCGACCAGCGCCAGGGCCGAGCAGGCGAGTACCGCGAGGGTGACCGCGGCGATGCCGGCGGCGAGCACGGCCCGCGGCAGGCTGTCGGCCCCGTCTCCGGCCCGGGGATCGGGCACGACCTCCGCCGCCGCCATGGCGAGGAGGTGCAGCAGCACGATCCCGCCGGCCAGCAGGGTCGCCGCGGGGATCAGGCTGCGGCGCTCGCCCCGGCGCCGGAACATCAGGAACGCGGCGCAGGACAGGGCGGCCCCCACGACGAGGGCCGCGACGGCCAGGCCCGGATGCCAGACGAAGGTGCCCGGCACGTGCACGCCCTGCATGCCGGTGGCGTGCATGGCGGCGACGCCGAGGCTCAGGAGGAGGCCGGCGGCGAGGCGGCCGGGCGTGCCGCGGGCCCGGCGCAACAGGCCCAGGGCCGCGAGCGCGCCGGCCACGCCGACGAGGAGCGAGGCGAGGGTCGCCGCCGGATCGTAGCCGACGCCCACCCCCGGATCGTAGCCCAGCATGGCGATGAAGTGGGTGCTCCAGGTTCCGGCCCCGGCCGAGAAGGCTGCCCCGAGGAGCCAGCCGACGGAGCGCCCGCCGCGCGCGGCGCGCGCCTGCCCGAAGAGCTGCAGGGCTGTATGGCAGGAGAACCACGCGACCAAGGCCGCCAGCGGAAGGGCCCAGACCGTATGCTCGGCAGTCAGGCAGACGAACGCACGATACATGGCATCCCGTGACGGCTGCGGCGCGGATTTACAGTGTGCGGCAGAGAGATTGAACAATCATTACAGAATCCGCGACACGGCGATGCAGATCCTCAGCTCGAACACACGAAGAACTATATCTTTTAAGATGAAATCGAGATATTCAGTAAATTTGTAAGATCCTGATCAACTCGCCCCGGCGATTCCGGCGCCCCGGCAGCCTTGTTCCGGGCCGCGCGACGGCTCACCCGTGGAGCGCCGCGCCCGCGCCGCGTAGAACGGATCCGTGCCAGCCGCCGGGTCCGCGATGCTCCCCCTCCTCCGCCGCACCCCGCCCGAGCCCCCGGCCCCGCCCGCCGCGCCGGAGGCGCGCCTCGCCGCCCTCGACCGGCTGCGGGGCGCCCTCGTCGGGCTCGTCGTCCTGCACCACGCCGTCCTCGCCTACTGCACCTTCGGGCATGTCGACCGCGCCCACTACGCCCTGTCGACGGCACCGATCGTCGATCCGGAGCGCTGGCGCGGCTTCGACAGCCTCGTGCTGCTCGACGACGCCTTCTTCATGCCGCTGCTGTTCGGGCTGTCGGGCCTGTTCGTCCGGGATGGGCTCGCGCGGAAGGGGGCCGACGCCTACCTGCGCGGCCGGGCGCGGCGCCTCGGCCTGCCCTTCGCCGTCGCCGTGACGACCCTGATGCCGCTCGCCTACTACCCCTCGTACCTGCAGGCCGAGGGCCGGGCCGGCTTCGCGGCGTTCTGGGTCCGGACGGTGACGACCGGGCCCTGGCCAAGCGGACCGCCCTGGTTCATCGGCGTCCTCCTGGCGTTCGACGCGGCCGCCGCCCTGCTGTTCGTCCGGAAGGCCTGCGACCGGCCGGGGCGGGCCTTCGCACCGGGCCGGGGCTTCCTGCTGCTCGCCGGTCTCTCCGGCCTTGCCTACCTGCCCCTCCTCCTCGCCGTCGGCCCGGCGCGCTGGGTCGGGATCGGGCCGCTGGCGATCCAGGCCAGCCGCGTCGGGCTCTACGCGGCCTATTTCGCCGCCGGCGTCACGCTCGGACGGGGCGGGAGGCCGGCGCTCCTGGAATTCGGCCGGGCGCTCGCCCCGCGCTGGCGGCCGTGGGGCCTGTTGGCCCTCGCCGCGGGCGCCGCCCTCGTCACCGCGGCGGCGATCGGGGGCCGGCTGCCGGCGCGGGAGGCGCTCGCCCTGGAGGGCGCGGCGCGGACCCTGTTCTGCGCCGCCGCCGCCCTCGCGCTCCCGGCCCTCTTCCTCCGCTTCGGCGGAGGCCGCTCCGACGCCTGGGACAGCCTGTCGGCGAACGCCTTCGCCATCTACCTGCTGCACTACCCGGCCGTGACCTGGACCCAGGCCGCGCTCCTGGGCCTGCCGCTCGGTGCTCCGCTCAAGGGCGCAATCGTGTTCGCCGTCGCGTTGGCGGCGAGCTGGGCCGGCGCCTGGGCGCTGCGCCGTCTTCCTCTCGTCCGAAAGATGCTCTGAGCAACGACGCTCGCGCGGCCCGGGCCCGCCTGCCGGCGCGCTACCCGGCCGCGCTCTCGATGCCCGCCATCCCGCCCGGGGCGTAGCGCGCGCCGGCCGCCGCGCCCGGGGCGAACAGCGCGTCGAGGGCGGCGATGTCCGAGGCCGAGAGGGCGAGGTCGGCGGCGGCCGCGTTCTCGGCCAGACGCTCGGGCCGGCGGGTGCCGGGGATCGGGATCACGTCGGGGCTGCGGGCCATCAGCCAGGCCAGGGCTACCTGGCCGGGGGTGGCGCCGCGCTCGCGGGCGAAGGCGCCCAGGGCCTCCGTGAGCCGGCGGTTCTGCGCCAGCGCCTCGCCCTGGAAGCGCGGGTTGCCGCGGCGAAAGTCGTCCGGGGCGAGGGTATCGACATCGAGGGCCCCGGTGAGGAAGCCGCGGCCGAGGGGCGAATAGGCGACGAGGGCGACACCGAGCTCGCGGCAAGCCGCCAGAAGGCCCTGCTCCGGCTCCCGGCTCCACAGGGAATACTCGGTCTGCACCGCGGCGATTGGGTGGATTGCGTGGGCGGCCCGCAGGGTCTCGGGCGAGACCTCCGACAGGCCGAGCGCCCGCACCTTGCCGGCCTCGACGAGGCGCGCCATGGCGCCGACCATGTCGGGGATCGGTACCGACGGGTCGCGGCGGTGGCAGTAGTAGAGATCGATGGTCTCGACGCCGAGGCGGCGCAGGGAAGCCTCGCAGGCGGCGGCGAGATAGGCCGGGCTGTTGTCGATCCGCCGCTCGCTCGACCCCTCCCGGCGCACGATGCCGAACTTCGTCGCCAGCACGACCTGGTCGCGCCGGCCCTTCAGCACGCGGCCGAGCAATTCCTCGTTGCGGCCGTGGCCGTACTGGTCGGCGGTGTCGAGGAAGTCGTAGCCCAGCGCCAGGGCGGCCTCGAGGGCGGCGGGTGCCGCCGCCGCGTCGGTCGGGCCGTAGAATTCCGAGAACCCCATGCAGCCGAGGCCGGGGGCGGAGACGGTGAGGCCGGAGCGGCCGAGGGAACGTCGCTGCATCGAAGCACTCCTTGTTCGCGGACGGTCCGGATCTGGCGTTCCGGCCCTCGCCGGATAAGCTGCGCCGCTCCGCATGAACCGATGAACCAGGCTCACCAATGGTCCGCGACGACCTTCCCGACCTCGCGGCCTTCGCGGCGGTGGCCCACCACCGCAGCTTCCGGCGCGCCGCGGCCGCGCTCGGCCTGTCGCCCTCGGCGCTCAGCCACGCCCTGCGCGGGCTGGAGGAGCGCATGGGCGTGCGGCTCCTCAACCGCACCACCCGCAGCGTCGCCCCGACCGAGGCCGGCGCCGCCCTGCTGGCGCGGCTCGCCCCCGCCCTCGACGACATCGCCGGCGCGATGGCGGCGGCCTCCGCCACGGCCGCGCGGCCCGCCGGCACCCTGCGGCTCAACGCGCCGCGCAGCGCCTGCCGGCTGGTGCTGATGCCGCTCATCGCCCGCTTCCTCACCCTCCATCCGGACGTGCGGATCGAGGTGGCGAGCGACGACGCGCTCACCGACATCGTCGGCGAGGGCTACGACGCCGGGGTGCGCTTCGGCGAGCGCCTCGCCCTCGACATGGTGGCCTTGCCCTTGAGCGGGCCGCAGCGCTTCGCCGTCGTCGCGGCGCCCGCCTACCTGGCGCGACGGGGCGCACCGGACGAGCCGGGCGACCTCGCCGGCCACGCCTGCCTGCGCCAGCGCTTTCCCGGCGGGAGCCTGTTTCACTGGGAGCTGGAGCGCGACGGGATCCCGGCGCCGGTCGCGGTCGATGGCCCGCTGATCCTCGGCGACCAGGACCTGATCCGGCTCGCCGCCCTCGACGGGCTCGGGATCGCCCTTCTCTTCGAGGGCTACGTCGCCGGCGACCTCGCCGACGGCCGGCTGGTGCGGCTGCTCGCGCCGTGGTGCCCGGCCTTCCCGGGCTTCCACCTCTACTATCCGGGCCGCCGGCAGGTGCCGGCGCCGCTCCGGGCCTTCCTCGACGTGGTGCGGGAGGCGGGACGGCGCGCGCCGCCCGCATGTCCGTGATCGACCCGGCCCGTCGGGATCACCCCTTCACGAAGGCGAGGAGGTCGGCGTTGAGCGTCTCGGCATCGGTCGTCAGCATGCCGTGCGGCAGGCCCGGATAGGTCTTGAGCGTGCCGTTGCGCAGGAGCGTCACCGACTTGCGGCCGGCCGCGTCGATCGGGACGATCTGGTCGTCCTCGCCGTGGAGCACCAGGGTCGGAACCGAGATCGCCCGGAGGTCCCCGGTCTGGTCGGTCTCGGAGAAGGCCTTGATGCCGTGGTAATGCGCGAGGGCCGAGCCCATCATGCCCTGGCGCCACCAGTTGCGGATCGTGCCCTCGGACACGGGGGCGCCCGGCCGGTTGAAGCCGTAGAACGGCCCGCTCGGCACGTCGAGGAAGAACTGCGCCCGGTTGGCGGCGAGGGCGGCGCGGAACCCGTCGAAGACCGCGATCGGCAGGCCGCCGGGATTGGCCTCGGTCTGGAGCATCAGGGGCGGCACCGCGCTGACGAGGACCGCCTTGGCGACCCGCCCCTGCGGTTCGCCGTGGCGCGCGACGTAGCGGGCGACCTCGCCACCGCCGGTCGAATGCCCGACATGGATCACGTTCATGAGGCCGAGCTGGTGCACGACCGCCGCCGCATCCGCGGCGTAATGGTCCATGTCGTGCCCGTCCGGAACCTGCGACGAGCGGCCGTGGCCGCGCCGGTCATGCGCCACGACCCGGTAGCCCCGGGCCGCGAAGAACAGCATCTGCGCGTCCCAGTCGTCCGCGGAGAGCGGCCAGCCGTGATGGAACATGATGGCCTGGGCCTGCCGCGGGCCCCAATCCTTGTAGAAGATCTGAACGCCGTCGCCGGTGGTCACGAAGCTCATCGGAACGTCTCCTGCCGCGGGGCCGGCGCGCGTCGGGCCGGCCGGCAGGACCTAACATACGGGAGCTTCGGTGCGACGCGGAAGCGGGCCGGCGCGTTCAGTCCGTCTCCGTCTCCTCGCCCGGGGTCTCCTCGGAAGGGGTCTCCTCGGCCGGGCCGTCATCCGGCGACGGCGCGGGCTGCGTGTAGGCGGGCTTTGCGGGCTTGTTCTTCCGGGCCGTCGCGGGGGAGGCCGTGTGGGTCGGCATCTCCGCCAGCCGCGCGACGCGCGCCTTGAACTCCTCGTTCGACGGGCTGCGGGCCGAGCCGGTGATGAACATCTTGGCCATGGCCGATCCTCTCGTGCGGGATGGCGGACCCGCCGGAGGCGCATCTGCCCGCGATCGGTGCCGCTGGACAGATTTCGCGATCACATCGGACGGACGCGCCGGAGCCGGAGCGATTGCGCTCCGAGATCCGGGACGGCCGTCAATGATCGACCGTTCGACGATGAACGGTTTCGTCGTCGCCTACAAGGCGAATTCTCTCGCGCGACCGGTCGTCGTCGCGGCACCGGCCGGCCGAAGGGCGGGTCGTCGCCCTCCGCCGGGCCGGATGCCGGCAACGCAAATCCGGCGAGCCCGGTCAGCGCCGACGCGGATCGGCCGGGCGGAAGGCGCGCTCCACGGCGGCGGTGGCGCTGGCATAGGCCCGCTCCTCGCTGTCGTGCGGCCGGTCCGACCGCTCGAGCAGCTTGCCGTGCTTGCGGATCGCCCAGCCGAATTTTCCTTTCGGGCTGCTCAGCGGGGCTACCTCGATGGTGAAGGGGTAGAATTCGTTCTCGCTCATCCGCGGAACTATGGCACGGAACCCCCGCGGAGGACAAACATCCCGCCGCCCCGATCCCCGGTCCGATCCCACATCGATGTCGACCTCGATGCCGGCCTCGACGCGCCGCCCCCGCGCGTGCGATAGCCGGCACCATTCCGGCCTCCCGTCGGCGCGCCGTCGCGGCCGCGGGCCGGCCTCCGGCGGCTTGCGTCGCGTAAAGCCGCCCCGCCCGCGTTGCGTCCCGATCATCCTGCCCGATCCCGCGGCCGCTCCGCCGGCACGGCTTTAAGTCCGATGGAGTGCAATTCTTGATTCCCTGGGTTCACCTCGACACCAGCGCCATCCCCGGCGAGACCGCGTCCCTGCGCCTGATGCGCCGGGGCGACGAGTTCGCGATCGTGGTCGACTCGATCGAGCTGATGAACAGCCGCCGCAGCGGCTCGGAACGGGCGCTCGCCAGCCTCGCCTGCGCGCGCCTGAGCCGGCTCCCGGCGCCGCGGGTGCTGATCGGCGGGCTCGGCATGGGCTTCACCCTGCGGGCGGCCCTGAGCGAGCTCGGGCCGCGCGCCGAGGTCGTGGTCGCCGAGCTGATCCCCGCGGTCGCCGCCTGGGCGCGTGGACCGCTCGCCCACATCTTCGCCGGCAGCCTCGACGATCCCCGGGTGAGCCTGCACGAGACCGACGTCCACCACCTCGTTGCGGACAGCCCCGGCGGCTACGACGCCATCCTGCTCGACGTCGACAACGGGCCGGAGGGCTTGGTCCAGCGCAGCAACGACCGGCTCTACGACGTCGCGGGCCTCGGCCGCGCCCGGCGGGCGCTGCGGCCGGGCGGCGTCCTCGGCGTGTGGTCGGAGAGCCCCGACCGCAAGTTCAAGTCGCGCCTGCAGCGCGGCGGCTTCGCGGTCGAGGAGCACAAGGTCCGCTCGGCCGGGAGCGGCGGGCGGCACGTGGTGTGGATCGGCGAGCGGGTGGACGGAGCGGGCCCGCGCTAGAGCATTTTCCGACCAAGTGGACACCGGTTCGTCGAAGACAATGCGGCACAATCATAGACCTGGAGAGCTTCGCGATGGCAACGCGATCGTGAAGCGCTCTAGCGGCCATCCGCACCGGATTGCGGCGGAACGCGCGATGACTCGCGACAAATCGATTTGCACAACCGTGACCGTCATGCGACTCTGATGCAACCTGGGGCGGCGCGCCGCACTCGCTTCGATCCCGATGTGATCCCCTGACATGACCCTTCGCGGCCCCAACCTCCGTCTGGAAGGAACGACCTTCGGGCCGCGGACGATTCCGGCCTGGCGCGAGGCCGTGGCGCCGTTCTGGGACGTCGAGATCCGCAAGGAGGACACCCCGGATTTCCGCGGCCGGTCGGAGGTCTACCACCTCGGCAACGCGATCATCGGCCTGACCGCGGCCTCCGGCCTGCGCAACGAGCGCTCGCGCGGCCTCGTCGCCCGCATGGGTGTCGACCACGTGGCGGCGCAGCTGCGGATGGAGGGGCGGGCGACGATCCGGGCCGCCGGGGAGGAGGCACCGATCGGTCCCGGCGACGTCGCCCTGCTCGACCTCGCGCAGGCCCTCTCCCTGGATTCGACCGATTACCGCGCCATCACCGTCATCATCCCGCGCGGCCTGTTCCCGGAGGGCGGGGCCGGGCTCGGCGAGGCGCACGGGACGGTCCTGCGCGCCAGCGACCCGTTCGGGGCGCTGGTCGGCGACCACCTGCGCTCGCTCGGCCGGAACGTGCCGCACTTCACCCCCGCGGAGGCGCGCGTCGCCGCCCAGGCCACGGCGTGCCTGCTGTCCGCCGCGGCGGGCAAGGCCACCGAGGCCGGCACGACCGGACGCGTCTTCGAGCGCGCGCCGGTCCTCCTCGCCATCCGCGGCCACATCGACGCCGAGATCGGCTCCGCCGAGCTGAGCGTGGAGCAGATTTGCCGCCGCTTCGGCGTCTCGCGCAGCGCGCTCTACCGCCTGTTCGCGCCCTTGGGCGGCGTGGTCGAGTATATCCGCCGCCGCCGGCTCGCCCGCGCCTACCGCGACCTCGCCGACGGGAGCGGTCAGGCGGCGCGGGTCTCCGAGATCGCCTATCGCTACGGCTACGGCAGCCCGGCGAGCTTCACCGCCGCCTTCCGCGCCGAGTTCGACGTGAGCCCCGCCGACGTGAGGGCCGCGGCGCGGGGCGCGTCGCCGGAGCGGCGCAGCCCCCCGGACGGGACGGAAGAGGGCTGGGACGGCTTCTACGACTGGGTCATGACGCTCGACGCCTGAACTGGCCGATTGAGACGCCGGATGAAGGAATTGGGACGAATCGCGGTCGTCCCGGCGCCGTCCGCGCCCGACATGCTGCCCCATCTTCGGAGGGTGGGAGGCGGCAGGTGCGACGAGGGAACGGGCGACGACGGAAACCCGTCGGCCTACCGCACGACGGCGAGCCTCTGGTGCGGCGCTGGATCGGCGCCGGGCGTCGCCGCGCGGCCCGGAAGAACCGGGCCGCCGCCGGCGCGGGCGCCGAGATCATCACGCTGACCTGGGCCCAGACCTTCGGCCGCGGCGCGGCGGACCCGAGACTCGACGGGGCGAGGGATCGGGACGCCGGCGGACCGGGCGGGATCGTCGAACTCGGCGAGGGGCGGCCGGGCTCCTGAGCCGCCCCCGCGATCCGGCGTCAGCCCTTCCAATTCTTCAGCGCCGCGAACGGGCTGTCGGCGGCGGCGCCCTTTTGCGGGCTCAGCACCGGCTCGACCTGCGCCACGGCGTCGGCGAGCGAGAAGGCGGTGCCGCTCGGGAGCTTGCCGCCGGCGGCGTCCTGGTGGCCGCCGCCGCGGAACAGGCGGGCGCCGTCGAGGGCGGTGCCGTCGATCGAGCGGAACGACAGGGTGCCGGCGCGCTGCACGTTGACGAGGCGCTTGGCGCGCCCGCTCGCCATCACCAGGTCCGAGACCCGCTGGAAGGTGCCGGCATCGAGGGCGAAGGAGAGCAGCGTGCCGTCCGGGAGCGCGTGGAACAGCGCGTCGGAGCGGGCGAGCGCCCGGGCCATCCGCTGGCGGGTGGTGAGGCTCGCATCGTCGTCGGGCGCCTCGCGCATCAGGTCGTCGACGATCGCCCCGCGGATCTCCGGCACGGCGCGCTCCAGCTCGGCCGGGGTGGCGCCGGCACGCAGGCGCGCGGTCGCCTCCAGCAGCAGGCGGGCCACGAAGGGATCGTGCGCCGGATGCCCGACCGGCACCAGGGTGCCGACATTGTCCCAAAAAATCTCGTCGAGGGCGAAGCCGCCGGGGAAGCGGGGATCGTCCTTGCGCCAGAGGTCGAGGGCGTCGACCGAGGCGACCAAGAGCGCTAGGTCCTCGGCGCGGGCGGGGTCGGCGTCCCGCGTGGCGAACAGGGCGCGGTGGGTCGCGACCATCTTGGTCGCGCTCGAGCCCTCGTCGACCAGCACGGTGACCGACGGATCGCCGAGATCGAACCGCGACAGGCGCGGATTCTCGGAATCGGCCTTCGGCTCCAGCCCCTGGCGGCGCATCTGGTCGATCGAGGAGGTGTGGTGGTCGAGCACCACCAGCTGGTGCGGCGCCTCCGGATCGCGCTTGCGGTTCATGGCGGCGAAGCGGCGCAGGAAGGCGATCGTCGGCTCCTCGATGCCGAGATCGGTGATCAGCACCATCTCCGCCGCCTTGGTTTTCCCCAAGCGCTTCAATTCGTCGTCGACGACCGGGCCGACATCGCCGTAGCGCGGCACGTGCACGATCCGGGCCGGCTCGGCATAGGCCGCGACGAGGGTCGCGGCGCCGTAGCCGTCGAGGTCGTGGTGGGTGATCTGGGTCAGGCGCACGGGAAAAGGTCCAGGGTCGATGCGGGTGGGGTTGGAATCCCGCCAGCATAGCGGCTCGCGCGCCGTACCGGCAGGGCCTGGATGTCAGGAAACGTCCGGCGCCTCGTCGGATCCGGGAAGAGGCCGGCCTTCGCCGGACTCGGGAAGAAGCCGGCCCTCGCCGGCCAAGCGCCGTAGCAGGTCGCGCAGCCAGCGATGGGCCGGATCGTCGTCGTAGGAGGCGTGCCAGAGCATGCCGATCGCCACGTCTTCGAGGGGGATCGGGGCGGGGCTCACCGTCAGCCCGAGGGTCTCGGCGAAGAGCGTGGCGAGGCGCGCATGCATGGTGGTGAGCACCGGCGCGCTGCGCACCAGGAACGGCACCGCGATGAAGCGCGGCGAGGTGACCGCGAGGGTGCGGCTGCGGCCGATCTTGGCCAATGCGTCGTCCACCACCCCGTGGGCGGTCTCGCGCAGGCTGGTCAGCACGTGGGGAAAGCGCAGGTAGTCGTCGAGCGAGATCGGCGGCGTCAGCCCGACCAGGGCGGCGTTGAACAGGCAGACGTAGCTGTCGCGGTAGAGCAGGCGCTGCTTGTGGTGCATCTGGCCGCGGAACGACAGGTCGATGGCGAGGTCGAGCCGGTCGTCGTCGATCTCCTGCAGGACGTGCGCCCGGTCGACGGAGCGGAGCAGCAGGCTGATCCCCGGCGCCTCCTGCCGCAGATACGCGAGCAGGCGCGTGCCGAGCAGCACCTCGGTGCTGTCGGGCAGGCTGATCGTGAAGGTGCGCTCGACCGTGCGCGGATCGAAGGCCTCGTCCCGGCGCACCAGGACCTGGACCTGGCGCAGCAGGATCCGCAGCGGCTCGGCCAGCGCCAGCGCCCGCGGCGTCGGCCGCATCCCCTCGGGGGCACGGGTCAGAAGCTCGTCGCCGAACAGGACCCGCAGGCGCGCGAGCGCGCTGCTCATCGCCGACTGGCCGATGCCGATGCGGGACGCCGCCCGGGTCACGCTGCGCTCGGCGAGCAGGGCGTCGAGGGCGACCAGGAGGTTGAGGTCGATCCGAGCGAGATCGATATGATCAATAGTCATTATCGATACGATCTGTTTGATCCATGCTGCACCGCAGCGCATATCACGTCCATGGGTGCGGGGCGCTCGCCGCTCCCCGCCACGGACAGGACGACGATCATGACCCGGACGACCCTTCGTAAAGCCCTTCTCGCCGCCGCGACGATGCTCGCTGCCGGCGCGGCATCCGCCAGCGAGCTGCGCCCGGCCGGGGCGGCCAGCCTCGACCTCGGCCCGCTCGCCGGGGTGGCCTACTACACGCCCGAGCCCGCGGGCTACCGCGTGGTGGTGACGCTGGCCCCGCGCGCCGCCGCCCCCGCCTCCCGGTTCGAGGCGGTGCTGGCCTCCGGGCAAAGCGTCACCGTCTCGACGCCGCGCCAGGCCGGCACCACCGCCAGGACGGTCACCATCGCCCGCACAGGCGACGCCGTCACGGTGACGCCGGCGCGGGCGCGGGAGACCGTCGAGGCGACCGCCTCGATCGAGTAAGGAGCTGCGGGCGGCGTGATGCCGCCCGGGACAGGTCCCCGTCGAGCCCGGCGATCACCTGCTCCAGGGCCGCGAAGCAGGCCAGGCCGGCGGCTCAGCTGCCCCCGGCGGCGACCGCCTCGATCAGGCGCAGATGCGCCGGCAGGCAGACCCGCGTGAGGTCGTAGGCGAGCGCCGTCTGCCGCGCCGCCTTCCGTAACGGAGACGCGGAACCGGGATCGGCCAGGACCGAGACCACCGCCTCGGCGATCGCGTCCTTGGCGAAGAAATCGACCAGGATCCCGTTCTCGCGGTGGCGGATCACCTCCTCGACCGGCGGGGTCGCCGAGCCGACGACGCAGGCGCCGAGCGCCATCGCCTCCAGCATCGACCAGGACAGCACGAACGGATAGGTCAGGTAGACGTGGACGCCTGAGACCCGCAGCAGGTCGACGTAGTCGCGATAGGGAATCTTTCCGACGAAATGGACACGCGACAGGTCGAGCTCCCCCCGGACCTCGTCGAGGAAAATCTCACGCCAAGTCCTGCCAGCGGGGGGCTTCGCGCCGTAGCTGGTGTCGCTGCCGCCGACGATCACCGCCCGGGCCCTCGGCCGACGGCGCAGGATCTCGGGCAGCGCCCGCATGAAGCTGTGGTAGCCGCGATAGGGTTCGAGGTTGCGGTTGACGAAGGTGACGACCTCGTCCGCGGCGCCGAGCGACAGCCGGTCGCGGCCGAGCGTGATGCGCGCCCCCGGATCGGGCTTCAGAAGGTCGGTGTCGATGCCGTCGTGGATGACGCTGAGCCGGTCGCGGAAGACGGCCGGGATGCGGCTCGCCTGCCAGGCGGTGGGGCTGACGAGCCGGTCGGAGGCCTCGAAGGCGAGGAGCTGCCCGGCATTGCGGGCCCGCGTGCGCAGGGCGTCGCCCTCCCCAGCTGGGAATTCCGGATCGAAGCCGGAATCGGCGCCGGTCGCGCCGTAGTAGAACTCCGCGAAGGTCAGGAGCCGGGCCCGCGGCCAGACGTCCTTGAGGAACAGGGTCTCGCCCCAGCCCGAATGGCCGCAGATCACGTCCGGATGGAAGCCCTCGTCCCTGAGCGCCCGCGCGGCCCGCGCCGCCGCCTCGCCCCGCAGGGTCGCGGTCTCGAAACTCGCCGCCAGCGGATGGATGCCGGGGGTGGAGCGGCCGGCCACCGCGTAGCGGATATGGCGCACCCCCGGCAGGGCGGGGGCGGGGTTGATGCCGAGCGCCACGACCTCGGTGCCGGGCCGGGCCGCGAGGGCGGGCGCGACGTGGCGGTACTGGCCGGGGAAGTTCTGGTGGACGAAGAGGACGCGCATCGTGGGTCGGGATCGGTCCCCGGGCGGACCATGCGGCTCACCCTGTAGCACCGAGCCGGGCCGCGGCGGAACGCGCCCAGGCCGGGATTTGCCTTGACCCCGCCTCTCCGCTCATCTGGAGCGAGCTTGCGCCCCACGAAGGACACCGGATGCTGACCCTGCGCCAGATCGAGGTCGCCCGCGCCGTGATGGTGACCGGGACCATCGCGGGCGCGGCCCGGCTGCTCAACGTCTCGGCGCCGGGCATCAGCCGGCTGATGAAGTACACCGAGACCTCCCTCGGCATCCGCCTGTTCGACCGGCGGGCCGGGCGCCTGGTGCCCTCCGAGCAGGCGCGCCACGTCTTCGAGCAGATCAACGCGGTGTTCGACAAGGTCGAGGATCTGCGCTTCGTCCTGGAGCGCACCCAGGGCGGCGGGGGCCAGGAACTGCTGATCGGCTCGGTGCCGTCGATCTCGCACGTGATGGTGCCCCGCGCGATCGAGCGGGTGCGCGCGGCCTATCCGCACCTCGTCATCGACATCAACATCCTCAAGCTCGAGGAGGCGATCGACTACCTGCTGCTCGGCAAGGGCGAGGTGGTGGCGATGAGCTACCGACTCGACCACCCGGCGCTCACCTTCGAGCCGCTCGCCCGCGGCGGCCTGTTCTGCATCGTGCCGCTCGACCATCCGCTCGCCGCCCGGACCTCGATCTCGGCCGAGGAGATCGTCCGCCACCCGCTCATCGGCATCGACCCGAACGACCCCTACGGCCGGATCATGTCCGACATCTTTCGCGAGCGCGGCCTGTCCTACGGCATCACGATCCGGGCCCGGTTCGGCTCGACGGTGTGCTCGCTGGTGCGTGCGGGCCTCGGCATCGCGGTGATCGACCAGTTCACCATCGCGTACGACGCCTTCCCGGGCATCCGCGTGCTGCCGATCGAGGAGGCGCCGGTCTTCGAGACCTGGATCGCCATGAAGGCCGGCACCGCGCTCAGCATGTTCGCCGGCAGTTTCGTGCGTTTCCTGCGCCAGGAAATGGCGCGGCCGGGGCAGATCGCCTCTCAGCCGTAACATGATGTTACGATCGGCGCGCAACTTGGTATTCGGGAGGCGGGCGGGGTGGAGATATCGTGCAGCCCAAGGGAGAGCTCGCCGCGGGCGGGCACGGAAACGAAGGGCCTCGCACCATGGCTCACGGGCATGCCAGACCCGTCCTGCTCGGGCTGATCGGATCGCCGATCGCCCATTCCGCCTCGCCGGCGATGCACGAGGCCGCCGCCGAGGCGGTCGGCCTGCGGGCCCATTACCAGCTCATCGACGTGCCGAACTTCGATGCCGCGCAGCTGCGGACCCTGCTGTCGTCGCTCGCCCCGATCGGCTTCTCGGGCGTCAACGTGACTTATCCCTACAAGGAGAGGGTGCTGCCGCTCCTCGACGCGCTGTCGCCGGGCGCCCGCGCCGTCGGCGCCGTCAACACGATCGTGGTCCGCGACGGACGGCTCACCGGCCACAACACCGACATGACGGGCTTCGCCCGCGCCCTGCGGCAGGCCTTCGGGCCGAGCCCGGAGGGCCCGGTGGCGCTGATCGGCGCCGGCGGCGTCGGCAAGGCGGTGGCGGTGGCGCTCGCGGGCTTTCCCGGCCTCGAGATCCGCCTCGTCGATGCCGATCCGGCCAAGGCCGCTTCGGTGGCGGCCGCGCTCGAAGGCCATGCGCGGGTGCGGGTCTGCCGCAGCGTCGAGGAGGCGGTCGAGGGCGCGCGCGGCCTCGTCAACGGCACGCCGGTCGGCATGCTGCCGGATCGCGGCACGCCGGTCCCCTTGCGCCTGCTCCGGCCGGAGATGTGGGTGACGGATGCGGTCTATTCCCCGCTCTGGACGCCGCTCCTGACCGAGGCCGCCCGGATCGGCGCCCGCACCATGACCGGGCGCGAACTCGCCATCCACCAGGCCCTCGACGCCTTCGCGCTGTTCACCGGGCGCGAGGCGCCGGCCTCCGCGATGGAGCGGGCCTTCGACCGCGCGGTGGCGCCGCTCGCCGCCTGACGCGCGACGTCCCACGCGCAAGCTCGGCCGTGCCCTTGCTTTTCGGGGACGGATATGGAATTGCGCGCAATCGGTTTTGATTGATCTTTACTTTACGCCATTCGTCTCGCTACCCTCGAACAAAAACCAAGCTGACCCAAGGGGATAAAAGCCCCAAAGGCGGCACAGATCCTGTGTGACAGCGGAGGAACACCCGATGAGTGCGGTACCAGGCGATCACGTCCACGACCGTCAGCAATCCAAGAAGGCCGCCGCGAGCGCCTGGATCGGCTCGGCGCTGGAATACTACGACTTCTTCATCTACGCGACGGCGGCCTCGCTGATCTTCCCGCAGCTGTTCTTCCCGTCGAACAACCCGACCGTCGCGATCGTGGCCTCGCTCGCCACCTACGGCGTCGGCTACGTCAGCCGGCCGATCGGCGCCTTCGTGCTCGGCCACTGGGGCGACACCCACGGCCGCAAGCAGGTGCTCGTTCTCTGCATGTTCCTGATGGGCTTCTCGACCATCGCGGTCGGCCTCCTGCCCACCTACAGCCAGGTCGGCATCCTCGCCCCGATCCTCCTCGTCATCCTGCGCCTGATCCAGGGCTTCGCCGTCGCCGGCGAGATCTCGGGCGCCAGCTCGATGACCATGGAGCACGCCCCGTTCGGCCGCCGCGGCTTCTTCGCCAGCTTCACCCTGCAGGGCGTCCAGGCCGGCCAGATCCTCGCCGCCGCCGTCTTCCTGCCCCTCGCCGCCTACATGCCGACCGAGGCCTTCAACACCTGGGGCTGGCGCATCCCGTTCATCCTGAGCTTCGTCGTCATCATCGTCGGCTACATCATCCGCCGCGAGGTCGACGAGACCCCAGCCTTCGCCGCGGAGGAGAAGCAGGGCGAGGTCGCCCGCGCGCCGATCGTCGAGGCCTTCGCCACCTCCTGGCCCGACATGCTGCGGGTGGTGTGCATGGCGCTGATGAACGTGATCCCGGTCGTCACCACCATCTTCGGTGCCGCCTACGCGGTGCAGGCGGCCTACGGCGTCGGCTTCCACAAGGACGTCTATCTCTGGATCCCGGTGCTGGGGAACATCCTGGCGGTGGTGGTGATCCCGATGGTCGGCAACCTGTCCGACAGGATCGGCCGGCGCCCGCCGATCATCGTCGGGGCGCTGGGCTCGGGCCTGCTGTCCTTCGGCTACCTGTATGCCATCAGCATCGCCAACGTGCCGCTGGCGATCGTGATGTCGCTGCTGATGTGGGGCGTGGTCTACCAGGGCTACAACGCGGTCTTCCCGAGCTTCTTCCCCGAGCTGTTCCCGACCCGCACCCGCGTCTCCGCGATGGCGATCTCGCAGAACGTCGGCACCGCCATCACGGCGATGCTGCCGGCCCTGTTCGCCACCGTGGCGCCTCCCGGCTCGACCAACATCCCGCTCACCATCGGGTCGATCGCCCTGGCGATCACCGCGGTGGCGGCGGTGGCGGCCTTCAGCGCCCGGGAGACCTACCGGATCCCGATGAAGGACCTCGGCCAGCCCCGCGCGGTGCCGCTGCCGCAGGCCGAGTACGACCGGCTGCGCAACCAGGCGATGGCCTGACGGACGATCCGGCCCGGGACGCGATCCCGGGCCGGCCACGACACGGGTTGCGGGCCGGGCGCGGAAGGGCGCCCGGCCCGTTTCCGTTCCGGCCGGCGGCGCGCGGGTCCTGTGCGCGGACCCGCGATGCTGGATTTCGCCGGCCAGATAGGGCATCGGGCAGTGCATCCCCTTCGACACACGGGCGCCCATGACCGAGACCTCCCCGATCCCGCAGGCCGCGCGCCCGAAGCTCGTCCTCGCCTCGGCCTCGCCCCGGCGCCTCGCGCTCCTGCAGCAGGCGGGGCTGGAGCCGGACGCCCTGCTGCCGGCCGACCTCGACGAGGCGCCGCTGAAATCCGAGAAGCCGCGCGACCTGGTGCGCCGGCTCGCCCGGGCCAAGCTCGACGTGGCGGTAGCGGCGGCGCGCGGCACCGAGGATCTGCGCGACGGCTACGTGGTGGCGGCCGACACGGTGGTGGCGGTGGGCCGGCGCATCCTGCCGAAGGCCGAGGTGACCGACGAGGCGGCGGCCTGCCTGCGGCTGCTCTCCGGCCGGGCCCACCGGGTCTACACGGCGGTCTGCGTCGTCGGCCCGAAGGAGCGGCCGCGCGAGCGCCTGGTCGAGAGCCGGGTGCGGTTCAAGCGCCTCTCGGCGCGTGAGATCGACAGCTACCTCGCCAGCGGCGAGTGGCGCGGCAAGGCCGGGGGCTACGCGATCCAGGGGCTCGCCGGCTCCTTCGTGGTCAAGCTCGTCGGCTCCTACAGCGCCGTGGTCGGCCTGCCGCTCTACGAGACGGTCGGGCTGCTCGAGGGCGAGGGCTTCCCGGTCCGCGGCGCCTGGCGCGACGCGGCCTGACACGGACGAAGAGGCGCGCATGACGACGACCGAGGACGCCAAGGCGCCGGCCTGCCCGATCTGCGGCAAGCCGGCGGTGCCGGAGTTCAAGCCGTTCTGCTCCAAGCGCTGCGCCGACGTGGACCTGCAGCGCTGGCTCAGCGGGCGCTACGCCATCCCCGGCCGGGAGGACGATGCGCTCGGCCAAGGTAGCCTGGGCGAGGACGACGGCTCGCGGGAGGACTGAGCGACGAGGCGTGAGGGGATACTGAGGGAGAGCAGGGAACGGCCGGGGGCCTTCCCGGTTGACGGCGGCCCGACCTCCCGACCGCCGGAGACACCTCCCCCATGTCGTCAGACTTCCCCAACCCCCTCACCAAGCATCCCCGTCCGCCCTTCGAGGGCCAGCCGCAGAGCTTCCCGGGCCTCACGGGCCGGATGAAGCCGGAGCCCGACCACGGCGAGGCGAGCTACAAGGGCTCGGGCAAGCTCACCGGCCGGGCGGCGCTGATCACCGGGGGCGATTCCGGCATCGGCCGCGCGGTCGCGATCGCCTATGCCCGCGAGGGCGCCGACGTGGCGATCTCCTACCTGCCCTCCGAGCAGGGCGACGCGGAGGCCGTCGCGGGCTGGGTCGAGAAGGCCGGGCGCCGCGCCCTGCTGCTGCCCGGCGACCTCAAGGAGCGGGCTTACGGCCGCGAGATCGTCGCCCGCACCGCCGAGACCTTCGGCCGCCTCGACGTGGTGGTGAACAACGGCGCCTTCCAGCAGCCGAACCAGGACATCGCCTCGCTCGACGAGGACGTCTTCGAGGAGCATTTCCGCACGAACGTGTTCGGGTCGTTCACTGTCACCAAGGCGGCGATGGCGCACCTGAAGCCTGGCGCCTCGGTGATCTTCACCTCGTCGGTGAACTCCAAGCACCCGATGCCGTCGCTGCTCGCCTACAGCGCCACCAAGGGCGCTCTGAGCAACCTAGTGCTGAGCCTGGCGCAGCTGCTCGCCGAGAAGGGCGTGCGGGTCAACGGCGTGCTGCCGGGCCCGATCTGGACCCCGTTCATCCCGTCCGGGATGGAGGAGGACTCCGTCAAATCCTTCGGCAGCCAGGTCCCGTTCGGCCGCCCGGGCCAGCCGGCGGAGCTCGCCTCGGCCTACGTCATGCTGGCCTCGGACGAGAGCAGCTACACGTCGGGGGCGCTGGTGACGGTGGCGGGGGCGATGCCGGTGCTGTGAGGCGCCGGACTGCGCAAATCGGCAGGTTGAGCCGACGCTATCCAACGCACAGGGTCATCCCGGGGCCGCGAAAGCGGAGCCCGGGATGACCCGGAGGGTATCGGATTCGTAGAGAGAGCGTTTACCGCCCGCAGGCTGGCGCCGCATAACCCGCATAGACCACCCGCACCGACCGGCAGACGGGGGCCGGCGCCTCGGCGGCGACGGGCCGGGCGACCTCGGCGATGGCGGGCGCCGGCTCGGCCTTCGGTCCGTCCGAGCCCGCCCGCACCACCAGCGGGGTCGCGACCAGGGACAGGAGCGCGGCGGCGGCGACCAAGGTCAGGCGGTGGGTCACGGACAGTCTCCCTGAAGTCTTAGCGCCCCGGCGGGCGTCGTGTGCTCCGATCTGTACTGTCAACGAGCTTGACCGTTTTTCGGTTCCGGCCGAGCTTCGCGATCGTGCGGGGGCGCACCCGCGCTTGACTCGGGCGCCGCCGGTTCCCAAGGGTCGCGGCGAGATCCGCCCGAGCCGCAAGCGTTACGACCATGACCGACGCCGACCTTCAGCCGACCCGCTCGTTCCAGGGGCTGATCCTGACGCTCCAGCGGTTCTGGGCCGCGCAGGGCTGCGTGATCCTGCAGCCCTATGACATGGAGGTGGGCGCGGGCACGTTCCACCCGGCCACCACCCTGCGGGCGCTCGGCCCGAAGCCCTGGAAGGCGGCCTACGTCCAGCCCTCGCGCCGGCCGAAGGACGGGCGCTACGGCGAGAACCCGAACCGGCTCCAGCACTACTACCAGTTCCAGGTCATCCTGAAGCCGAACCCGCCGAACCTCCAGGAGCTGTACCTTGCTTCGCTGAAGGCGATCGGGGTCGATCTCAGGCTTCACGACATCCGCTTCGTCGAGGACGACTGGGAGAGCCCGACGCTCGGCGCCTGGGGGTTGGGCTGGGAATGCTGGTGCGACGGGATGGAGGTGAGCCAGTTCACCTACTTCCAGCAGGTCGCCGGCTTCGAATGCGCACCCGTGGCGGGCGAACTGACGTACGGCCTCGAGCGTCTGGCGATGTACGTCCAGGGCGTCGAGAACGTCTACGACCTCAACTTCAACGGCCGCGAGGGCGACGAGAAAGTCACCTACGGCGACGTGTTCCTGCAGGCCGAGCAGGAATACTCGCGCCACAATTTCGAGGCCACCGACACCGAGATGCTCTTCCGGCAGTTCCGCGACGCCGAGGCCGCCTGCCGCGCCTACCTCAAGGCCGGCGAACCGGGGCCGGGAGGCAACGACGCCCGCCACCGCATGGCGCAGCCGGCCTACGACCAGTGCATCAAGGCGAGCCACGTCTTCAACCTGCTCGACGCGCGCGGGGTGATCTCGGTGACCGAGCGCCAGAGCTACATCCTGCGAGTGCGCGAGCTGGCGAAAGCCTGCGGCGAGGCCTGGCGGCGCACCGAGGCCGGCGGCCTCGCCGAGGCGCCGGTCGCCTGACGCCTCCGCCGCAACCCGCCCTCGATTATCCCCTCCTCATTCCTGGCCCTCCCGACGGAGGGCCTTGAGGCCGCCCGATGCCCGACCTGCTGCTCGAACTCTTCTCCGAGGAAATCCCCGCCCGCATGCAGCGGCGCGCGGCCGAGGACCTGCGCAAGCTCGTCACCGACGCGCTGGTCGAGCGCGGCTTCCTCTACGAAGGCGCCAAGGCCTTCGCGACGCCCCGCCGCCTCGCCCTCCACGTCGCCGGCCTGCCGCCCCGCGGCCAGGACGTGCGCGAGGAGCGCAAAGGACCCCGCGTCGGCGCCCCCGAGGGCGCGGTCCAGGGCTTCCTGAAGAGCGCCGGCCTCACGAGCCTCGATCAGGCGAAAATCGTCTCCGACCCGAAGAAGGGCGAGTTCTACGTCGCGGTGATCGAGCGGCCCGGCCGCGAGACGATCGAAGTCCTGGCCGAGATCCTGCCGGCCATCGTCAAGAGCTTCCCCTGGCCGAAATCGATGCGCTGGGGCGCGGCCTCCCGCGAGCCGGGCTCCTTGCGCTGGGTGCGCCCGCTGCACTCGATCGTGGCGAGCTTCGGCCCCGAGACCGAGACGCCCGAGGTGGTGCCCTTCGCCATCGAGGGGGTCGAGGTGGGGTTCACCACCCACGGCCACCGCTTCCTGGCGCCGCAACCGATCGAGGTGCGCCGCTTCGCCGATTACCTGCCGGCCCTGGAGCGGGCCTTCGTGGTGCTCGACGCGGACCGGCGCAAGGACATCATCCTGCACGACGCCCGCGACCTCGCCTTCGCCCGCGGCCTCGACCTCGTCGAGGACGAGGGCCTGCTGGAGGAGGTGGCGGGCCTCGTCGAGTGGCCGGTGACCCTGATGGGCGCCTTCGACGAGCGATTCCTGACGATTCCCCCGGAGGTGATCCGCGCCACGATCCGGGCGAACCAGAAGTGCTTCGTGCTCCGCGGGGCTCCCGGCCCGGACGGGCGCGAGCGCCTGGCCAACGCCTTCATCCTGGTCTCGAACCTCGTCGCCTCCGACGGCGGCGCGGCGATCGTCGCGGGCAACGAGCGGGTGGTGCGCGCGCGCCTCTCCGACGCGGCGTTCTTCTGGGAGACCGACCGCAAGGTGCGGCTGGAAGACCGGCTCCAGAGGCTCGAGAGCATAGTGTTCCACGAGAAGCTCGGCACGCAGGCCAGCCGCGTGGAGCGCATCGCGGCCCTCGCCCGGGCCTTGGCGCCGGTCGTCGGGGCCGATGCAGCGCTGGCGGAGCGCGCCGCCCGCCTCGCCAAGGCCGACCTCGTCACCGAGATGGTCGGCGAGTTCCCCGAGCTGCAGGGCCTGATGGGCCGCTACTACGCGGCCGAGCAGGGCGAGCCCCCGGCGGTCGCCGCGGCGATCGAGGAGCATTACAAGCCGCTCGGGCCCAGCGACCGGGTGCCCTCCGAGCCGGTCTCGGTGGCGGTGGCGCTCGCCGACAAGCTCGACACGCTGGTCGGCTTCTGGGCCATCGACGAGAAGCCGACGGGCAGCAAGGATCCCTACGCCCTGCGGCGGGCGGCGCTCGGCGTGATCCGGCTGATCCTCGCCAGCGAGGCGCGGCTGCCCCTGCGGGCGCAGATCGCCGCCGCGGCGGCCGGCCACGGCCACGATTCGAACGCCTTCGCGGACGATCTCCTGGCCTTCTTCGCCGACCGGCTGAAGGTCTACCTGCGCGACCAGGGCGCGCGCCACGACCTCATCGACGCCGTCTTCGCGCTCCCGGGTCAGGACGACCTGCTGATGGTGGTGCGCCGGGTCGAGGCACTCGGCCGCTTCCTCGACACCGAGGACGGCCGGAACCTGCTCGCCGGCTATCGCCGCGCCGCCAACATCCTGCGCATCGAGGAGAAGAAGGACGGCCGCGCCTACGACGCGGCGCCCGACCGGGCCCTCCTGAGCCTGCCCGAGGAAGCCGCGCTCGCCGACGCCCTGCAGACGGCCGGGGCCGAGGCGGCCCGAGCGGTCTCTGCGGAGGATTTCGAGGGGGCAATGCGGGCGCTCTCGACCCTGCGCGCGCCGGTCGACGCCTTCTTCGACACGGTGACGGTGAATGCCGAGGACGCGGGTCTGCGCGCCAACCGCCTCGCCCTGCTCAATGCCCTGCGGGCGGCGACCCGTGAGGTGGCGGACTTCTCCCGCATCGGCGGCGAGGGCCGCTGAGGCTTATTAACATAGGATGCGTTGCAGAAGAGCCTCAGCACTTCGCCAGGGAACGCTTTTACGACTTTTTCATTGTTTGTCGGCGCCGAGAGCCGGTACAAACTGAACAGGTTCGATTCTCATCAACAGGAAAGTTCGGCGCACGGCGTCGGCGGGGGAGATCACCTGTGCCGCCACGCACCGCGAGGTGCTGCGGACGGTCGTTCACTCCCGCGCGGGCGCCCGGCCGCCGGACCGGGGACGCAAGGCAGGAGACAGCCACGATGGCGCTCGGCGGTAAGGCTCGACCCACGGAGCAGGCGGCTCCCCCGACGCCGGACACATCCGCGCCGCATGGGGACGGCCGGAACGACGCGCGCGTGCCGGGCGATGCCGGAGGCGAGGCCGCGACGGGCGCGCAGATTCGCGCGCACGTGCGGCAGGTCCTGAAGCAGGCGGGATCCGGCGCCTCAACCGAGGGGAATTGAGCGCACCAGCCGGCCGACGCCGTCGCGGATCTCGAGCTGCCAGTCGTCTCCGAGGAGCGGCAGCTCGCCGCTCGCTCGCATCTCGGCGACGACCGCCCGCGCTTCGGCCTCAGCCTGGTCCGGCGTGGCGGCCTCGACGCCCGTCGGGTCCTCGATCGCACGCGCCGGGCCGACCAGGTTGAAGAAGTAGCGCTGCGTCATGAGGCTGACCACGGTCCGAGGGACGGGGCGGGTGCGGCTCGGCCGTCACCGGTCGGCCCGCGCCCGGTCGGTTGCGAGGGCGATTTCTGAACGTTACCAGCCCGGTTCCGGGCTGGCATGTCAGGGAAAAGGCGAGTTGCGCCACCAAGCGTGAGCGATTCCGCGCCTGCCGCGTTCCTCCGAAGGGAGAGGGCAGCCGCCCCCCTGCTCCCGCCGCCCCAGGCGGCCGAGGCCCCACGGCGCGGCGAAGGCAGGCCGACGATGCAGCATGATTCCGCCCGCGCGCACCCCGAGAGACGGGGCCATCCGGAGAAGCCCGGGGCCTCGGCCCGCAGCATCGGGCTGACCCTTCTCGGCATCGTGATCGGCGGCGCCGGCTACTACGCCTCCTGGCGGTACCAGACCCCGATCGGCACCCTCGGCGGCATCGCGGGCCTGGCGCTCTGCGTGATCGGCACCAGCCACGGGCACGAGAGCCCCGGGCATTAGTCCCGTCGCCTTTCGGCTGAAGCCCGTTCCTGCGGCAATACGCGGCCGGGGCGCGGTCGATCCCGCGGGGCCCGAGGGGTGTTGGCCCGGGACACAACCGATGAGGAGACGCCCATGTCCGCCAATGCCCCCGAGCACCGCACCGGCCACGACATCGATTCCGTCGATCAGGTCAGCAGTGTCACGCTACTCGGCTTCGCCGTCGTCGGCGCGGCCCTGACGGTGGCGCTCAACGCGATGCTGATCTGACGCGGGTGGCGGCGGGGTGATCCTGGCGATGCTCCGCTGCCTCTGTCCTGCCGTCAGATCGTCTCGACGGCTCCGATGAGCTTTCTCGTGCGGAGCGCGATGCCGCGCCCCGATTCGGTGATCAAGCACTTCGGCGAACGGCTGATTTTGCACCGGACCGCGCATTCGCCGCGTTCCGCAGCACGTCTTCGGTCCATTGGGCCAAGCTTTTGCCGGCAAGTTCGGCCTCCCGTGCAGCCCGGGCGTGGACCTCCGGATCGATGCGCACCATGAGCTTGCCAGAGAACGCTTTCTCGGGTGCCTTGCCAATCTGGGCACAGGTCTCAATGTAGTCATCCACCGCCTCGTGGAAGGCGCTGGTCAGATCCGGCACGCTCTCGGCGTGGAAACCGATGATGTCGTTGATCCCGGCGATACGGCCGACGAAAGCGCTGTCCTCGGCGCTGAACTCGACCCGGGCGACGAAACCCTTGTAGGTCAGCGTATTGTTCATGGCATCACTCCGATTTTCACGAGAAATTCGCGAGCGTCCCGCACTTGGTAAGGCTTGGCCTCTTTGGCAGGGTGCGGGCGATGGAAAGCGGCGACAAGCGTTCCCTTCCTAAATTTCACCCGTGAACCGGAGCCCTCGACGAGGACTGCCCCTGCCGCCAGCAGCAGCCCTTCGAGATCGGACCACGCGATGGTTCTCGATATCGGGTCGGCGAAGACGGCTTCGAGAGTGCGGATCTGCCTACCGTTCATGCGGCGATCACCACCGTTCGAGTCGCGCACGGACCCGTGATACCGTCTCCAGCAGGAGCCAATTGCGGGCATCACGCGGCAGACATATGAGTGCCGTAGAGCCCGGTCTGCAAGCACTTTCTGCAAGCATATTCCTTACGCAGCCCGCGACGCCGCGATTCGGACGAGATGGAGAACGTGCGCTCCGGCTGGCGCGCCCTTTCCGGCGCCTGTAGCCCGGCAGGATCGTCACGCGCGCCGAAGACATTGATGATGACGCCTCGGAGGCCCCTCCTCCTGCTGACCGCCATGGCCTGGAGCGGCACCGCCCTCGCCGCCGAGGTGATGCTGCCCGGCAAGGCGGTAATCGGCCCCGAGAGCCGGACGGTCGCGATGGCGTTCGGCTGCACCACGACGCGGTCGCGTAACCAGACCGGCGCCCTGTCGATCGGCTTCGGCATCCCCGACTTCGAGTCCCTGGAGAAACGCTTCGATTTCGGCGCCTTCGAAGGCCCGACGGGCACCCGCACGCCGTTGACCGAGATCACGGTCGCGCAAGCCGTGCGCCTGCCGGCCAGCGGCGCCGTCGCCGTGGACGGCACGACCTTCTCCCTCGGCGTCGCCGTGTCGCTGCGCGGCGAGGCGGCCGGGCTCCGGCCGATCAGGGCGGTCGCGGGGGCCGCCAGCGCCGGGCCGGGAGAGCTGCGCTGGCGCCAGGACAGCCCGCGCAAGGGCGACGCCCCGATCCTCGTCACGGTGCCGATCTCGGCCGCCGATGCCGGCCGGCTCAAAGCGGCGCTCGCTCCCTGCCTCAAGGCCAGATAGCCCCAGCCAACACGTAGCCCGGGCAAGGAGCCCCGACAGGTCGCCCCGGACCGGTTCAGCGCCGCCAGATCCCGATCCGGTTCGAGCGGGCCTGCTCCTCGGCGGCGAGCAGGTCCGGCGTGGCGTCGGCGCTGGTGCGGCCACCGCCGTTGAACAGGATCAGCTCGGACAGGTCCTGCCCGTCGAGGGAGCAGCGATAGGCGCCCCCCTCCCCCGCCGGCGCGCAGGCGACGTCGCGCCGGCGCAGGTAGCGGCCGAGCTCGCGGGCGTTGCGGCCCGACAGCCCATCGACCCCGGCCAGCCGCACCGTGCGGCCGTCGAAATCGAGGGTGCCGGTATCGACCACCGCCGGGCTGCCGCGCAGCACGGCGCGGCCGGCCGGATCGCGCGTGCGCGGATCGGCCTCCGGTTCGGCGATGCTCGCCGTCTGCGGCAGCGGGGAGGGTCCGGGCCCCTGGCGGGCCGTCTCGGGCCTGGCCGCGTCACCTTTACCCGCCTCGCTCTTGGCCGCCTTGGCCCGGGCCGCCAGCGCCTGGGCGACGAAGTCGTGCCAGATCTGGGCCGGCATGTCGCCGCCGGTGACGCCGGCCATCGGTGAGTTGTCGTCGTTGCCGAGCCAAACCCCAACCACGAGGTCGCCGGCAAAGCCGATGAACCAGGCGTCGCGGCTGTCCTGGGTGGTGCCGGTCTTGCCCCCGGCCGGCACCGAGACCCGGGCGTTCTTGCCGGTGCCCTCCCGGACCACGGCGCTGAGCAGGTCGAGCATCGCGGTGCGCGCCTGCTGGTCGCGGGCGGGAGGTGGCGCGGTCTGCGGCCGGGTGTAGAGCGCCTGGTCGCGGGCGAGGATCTGGCGCACGCTGTAGGGCTCGATGATCTCGGCGCCCGCCGCCACTGCCGCGTAGGCGCGGGTCATCTCGAGGAGCGTGGTCTCGGCCGAGCCGAGGGCGAGGCTCGGCAGGTTCGGCAGGTCGGAGGTGACGCCGAGGCCGCGGGCGGTCTCGATCACCGCCGGCATCCCCACCGCCTCGGCGAGTTGCACCGCCACGGTGTTGATCGAATGGGCGAAGGCCGTGCGCAAGGTGACCGCGCCGCGGTAGCGCCCGCCGTAATTCTCGGGCTCCCACTCGCCCACTTGCGTCGGGCGGTCCATCATCGTCGAATCGGGACGATACCCCTCGCGCAGCGCCGTCAGGTACACGAACAGCTTGAACAGCGAGCCCGGCTGGCGCTTGGCCTGGGTGACCCGGTTGAACTGGCTGTCGGCGTAGTCGCGCCCGCCGACCATGGCGAGGATCGCCCCGTCCGGCGCCATCGCCACCAGCGCGCCCTGCGAGACCTTGCGCCGCTCGCCGTCCTGGTCGAGGCGGCGGGCAAGCACGCTCTCGGCGATGTTCTGGAGCGTCAGGTCGAGAGTCGTGCGCACGGTGGCGTCCGCCGGCCCGGCGCCGATCAGGGTGCGGACCGAATCGGCGACGTTGTCGACGAAGTAGTTGGTGCCGACCGGCGTCTCCGTCGGCACCCGGACGGTGGCGGGCGCGCGCTTGGCCGCGTCGGCCTCCGCCTTCGTGACCGCGCCGGTCTCCACCATCGCGTCGAGCACCTGAGCGGCGCGGCCCCGCGCGCCGTCGAGGTTGCGGTGGGGGGCGAGCTGCGAGGGCGCACGGACGAGGCCCGCCAGCATGGCGGCCTCGCTCAGGCTCAGGTCCTTGGCCGGCTTGCCGAAATAGCGCTGCGACGCCGCGTCGGCGCCGTAGACGCCGGCGCCGAAATAGGCCGCGTTGAGGTAGCGGGTGAGGATCTCGTCCTTCGGCAGCTGTGATTCGAGCCACAGGGAGAGCACCGCCTCCTGCACCTTCCGCTTCAGGGTGCGGTCCTGCGACAGGTAGCTCATCCGCACGAGCTGCTGGGTCAGGGTCGAGCCGCCCTCGCGCGTGCCGCCCGCGGCGGCGTTGCGGAACGCCGCGCGCAACAGCCCGCGCAGGTCGACTCCGTGATGCTCGTAGAAGCGGCGATCCTCGATCGCCACGATCGCCTTGGCGAGGACCGGCGGCACCTCCTTGGGCGCCAGCTTCGCGCCCTTGATGACGCCGCGTGTGGCGAAGGCCTGCCCGTCGGCGGCGCGCACCACCAGGGCGGAGGCGGTGGGCTCGACCGTGAGCCCGCCATTCACCGGCAGGGTCGCGAGGGCATAGACCGAGTAGGCCAGGACGAAGCCGGCCGCGAGGGCGGCGGCCGCCCCCGTCACCCGCAGCCACGGCACAAGCCGGGCGCGCGCGGCGACGGGACGCCAGGCCGCCGCCGTCGCGGTGGCGGCGCGCCGGGCCGCGGGATGGTCGGCGAGGCGGGCGGCGCCCGCCCGCACCCGCGAGACGCCGGATCGGGCGGCCGGGCCGAGCCGCGCCCCGAACCTGGCGGCGGCGCGGGAGACCCCCGCGAACCGCCCCTCCGGCGGCGCTCCCTTCGATGAAGGTTCCTCCGGCGCGGCCGGCCGGCCCGCCCCGCCGAGGTCGAGCCAGTCGCGGGGGCGCCCGTCGGGCTTAGGTTCGGTCGGCCGCTCGCTCAAGGCTCAGCGTCCGGCCTGACGCGGCTCGATCCAGCGCACCGGCCGGGCGGCCGGGCGGCTGAAATGCAGCCGGCGGATGCCGTGGCGGTGCCGGCGATAATGATGTCGCCCGTAATGGCGGCGATGGTGCCAGTGCCGCCGGTGGTGCCAGTGGCGACGGTAGTGGCGGCGGTGGTGCCAGTGGCGGCGATGCCAGTGCCGCCGGTGCCAGTGGCGGTGGCGGCGCCAGCGCACGGTCTCGACCGTGGAGGGCTGGTCGAGGGCGGTGGTGACCGCGGCGCTCGGCATCAGCGGCGAGGCGCCGGCGAGACCGCCGAGGCCGGTGAGCAGGAACAGGGCCAGCAGCAGGGAACGAATGCGCATCGGGGCTCCGGGCGGGGATCCAGACGAGGATGAAATCAGGTCGGGGTCGGCGTGGCCCGGCACCTTGGTGCCGTCGCCACGCGCGGGAACGGAACTCAACGCCAAGCTCTGCCGTTCCGTTCCAGGTCGGGAGCCTCGCGACCGGCCGAAGCCTGGCCGTTCCGCACCGGTGCGTTAGGTTGTCAGTGTCACGAGGTCCTTCGCGGTGAAGAGAGGCGAACAGCCATGCGGCCGGGCATGAAGCGGCTCTATCGGTGGTCGGCGGCGGCGGCTCTGCTCGCCGGCGGCATCAGCGCGGCGGAGGCCGGCTGCGTCCGGCGCGTCATCAATCGCTCGCCCTACTTCGCGGTGGCGAGCCGCAACGGCGGCCCGAGCGTCGGCATCCCGCCCCATTCCTCGCGTTCGATCCGCATGCTCGCCCCGGGCCGGGTCGACATCGCGGCCCATTGCGCGGCGCGGGGGCCGCGCGGGCGCCTCGTCCCGGCGGGACCGCCGGTGGCGCAGGACAGCTACACGTTCACGGCCGTCCTCGACCGCTGTTACTACGACCTCGGCCTGATGGGGTTCGGCTTCGGCGGCACCGAGCCGTTCGTGCTCAACAACCCCCGCGACGGCGACCTCGTGGTCGGCCCGTTCGGCGCGGCCTGCCCGCCGCGCTGACCCCGTCACATCGGGGTTGCGCCGATCGAGTGAACTGGCTAATAAGCCCTCGTCGGCGCCGAACAGGGCCGGCAGCGTTCCCCGATAGCTCAGTTGGTAGAGCAGGCGACTGTTAATCGCCTTGTCGTAGGTTCGAGTCCTACTCGGGGAGCCACTTTCCTTCTCCTGACAATTGATCCGGACTCCGCGGTTGCGCACTGATCGCCCGCGATGCTGCCCTGCCGTCAGGCCTCCTCGCCGCGATGCGCACGACGGAACGCCGCCGGACTGAGCGTCGCACGGGCGGCGAAGAACCGCGAAAAATACGCCGGATCGTTGAAGCCGAGATCGAAGGCGATCTTCGAGACCGGCAGCGTGGTGTAGATCAGGCTGCGCTTGGCCTCCAGCATCAGCCGGTCGTGCAGGATGCCTTGCGGCGAGCGCCGCACCGCCTCGGTGCAGGCGGCGTGCAACCGGTCGGGGCTGACGCCGAGCGCCGCGGCGAAGCGCGCCACCGGCCAGCCCTCGCGCAGGTGCGCTTCGACGAGGCGGCGGAAGCGGCGGTGCAGGTCGGCGCGGGCGAGCGCCGCCGGCTCGGTGATGGCGCGGGCGGCGCGGGTGCGCAGCAGGCCGATGACCAGGAGCTTCGCCAGGGCTGCCACCGCGCTCGCCGCTCCCGGAAGGGCGCCGGCGGCCTCCCGTCCGAGCGTCTCGACGAGACCCGCGAGGTCGAGGTCGATCTCCTCCGGCGAGCCCGGCCGCCCGCTGAACGCCGCCTCGGCGGTGGCGCGCAAGGGTGCCGCCTCCGGATCGGGATCGAGGACGGAGGCCAAAAAGTCGTCGGCGAGCGACAGGACCACGCCGTCGGTGCCGGGCCGGAACGAGAAGGCGTGCACCACGCCGGACGGCACCCAGATCAGCCACGGGGCGGAGAAGTCCTCGCGCCGCGCATCCAGCGACAGGGCGCCGTGGCCGCGCGTGACGACGAGCCCCTGCGTCAGCGCGCCGTGGCGGTGGGGCGCGATCTCCCAATCGTGCAGGGCCGCGCTGGTGCCGATCCGCTCGGCATGGACGAAGCTCGGCACCGTGGTCTCGGCGGTCTCGCCGTAGAGGCGAAACACCGGAATCGGCCGCTCCCGCCGCGTCTGCATCGTTCGCTCCTCCCGGTCCGAGGGTAGGGCGCGGCGCCGGATCCGTCCAAGAAATTCCGGGGAGCGTCCATGGTCCGGGCGGGCCGTGGCCGGTAGCGTCGGAGCATCGAACCGGACCAGTTCCAAGCTGCTGATCCGGCTGGCGAAACTCTTGTGCGGCGCAACATGCCCGCCCGGCCCGCGGGTCTTCGGCGACGACCGGAGCCGGCGACCGGATACGGCCAAGTTTTTCGCACCTACGACGGACCTCCGCGCGGCGACAAGACCCGCGAGGTCCCGACACCGGAGGAAACGATGAGCGACAAGGGCTTTCCCCTGAACGCCTGGTACGCCGCGGCCTGGGACCACGAGATCGGCCGGGCGCTGACGCCGCGGCGGATCTGCGACAAGGACGTGGTGCTCTACCGCCGCACCGACGGCGCCGTCGCGGCCCTGGAGGATGCCTGCTGGCACCGGCTGATGCCGCTGTCCCTCGGCCACCTCAAGGGCGACCAGGTGATGTGCGGCTATCACGGCCTCGTCTTCGACGCGGCGGGCCGCTGCACCTTCATGCCGGCGCAGGAGACCATCAACCCCTCGGCCTGCGTGCGCGCCTTCCCGGCGGTGGAGCGCTACCGCCTGATCTGGCTCTGGATGGGCGACCCGGCGCTCGCCGATCCCGACCTCGTGCCGGACTTCCACTGGAACAGCGACGCGCCGTGGGTCGGCGAGGGCGGCACCTTCTACAGCCTGAAATGCGACTACCGGCTGGTCATCGACAACCTGATGGACCTGACCCACGAGACCTACGTCCATGCCGGGAGCATCGGCGACGAGGCGATCACCCGCAGCCCGTTCGAGGTGACCCACACCGATCGGCACGTGACCGTGGAGCGCTGGATGGAGAACATCGAGCCGCCGCCGTTCTGGGCCCGGAACCTGGGCAAGCCCGGCCACCACGTCGACCGCTGGCAGATCATCCGGTTCGAGGCACCGACGGTGGTGGCGGGCGATGTCGGGGTGGCGGTCACCGGCACGGGCGCCCGCCAGGGCGACCGGAGCCAGGGCGTCAACGGCTTCTTCCTCGCGGCGATCACGCCGGAGACCGCCACGAGCTGCCACTATTTCTGGAACTTCGTGCGTAGCTGGCGCACCGACGACGAGGAGCTGACGAAGAGCCTCAACCGGGCCCACGTCAACGACGGCAAGGGCGTCTACGATCAGGACCACGACGTGCTGGAGGCCCAGCAGCGGGCGATCGACCGCCAGCCGCGCCAGCCGTTCTACAACCTCAACATCGATGCCGGCTCCCTGTGGGCCCACCGCCTGATCGACGGGATGATCGCCAAGGAGGCGCCCAAGGAAGCCCCATCCGACACGAAGCCCGTCGGCGTGGCGGCGGAGTAGCGTGCCATGGCCCCGACCGACTGGCTCCCCGCGCGGCTGCGCACCACCCGGGCGCTGACGCCCGACATCCGCCTCCTGGAGATCGAACCGTCGACACGCGCCGCGCCGGCGGCGCCCGGCAGCCATCTCGGGGTGGCGGTGATGATCGGCGAGCGGCCGGACGCCCGCTCCTACTCGCTCATCGATTCCGGGGCGGACGGGGTCTACCGCATCGCCGTGAAGCGGCTGCCCGACAGCCGCGGCGGCTCGGCCTACATGCACGGGCTGGAGCCCGGGGCGCGGCTCCGCATCTCGGGTCCCCGCAACCATTTCGGCCTCACCCTGGGCAAGCCCGGCTATCTCCTGGTGGCCGGCGGCATCGGCATCACCCCGCTCCACGCCATGGCGCTGGCGCTCCACCAGGCCGGCGCGCCCTTCCGCCTGCTCTACGCCGCCCGGACCCGGCGGGACCTGGCGCTGGCGGACAGCCTGCAGGCGCGGATCGGCGACCGGCTGGAGGTCTTCCTCGACGAGGAGAGCCGGCGGATCGACCTGGCCGGCGCGATCGCGGATCTGGCTCCTGGCGCCGAGGCGTATGTCTGCGGGCCGTTCGGCATGATGGAGGCCGCTCGCCGGGCCTGGGCGGAGGCCGGCCGCCCGGCGCAAGAGCTGCGGTTCGAGACGTTCGGCACCGGCGGCCGCCACGCCACCGAGCCGTTCACGGTCCGCATCCCGCGCCTGTCGAAGGAGATCGTGGTTCCGCGCAACCAGACCATGCTGGAGGCCCTGGAGGCGGCGGGCGTCGGCATGATCCACGATTGCCGGCGCGGCGAGTGCGGGTTGTGCACGGTGAAGATCCTGGACACGGACGGCACGGTGGATCACCGCGATGTCTTTTTCAGCGAGGCGCAGAAGGTGACGAACGCCCAGCTCTGCACCTGCGTGTCGCGGGTGGTGGGCGGCGGGATCACCATCGATACGGCCGATCGGGCGGGGTGAGGCAGGTCGAGCCGACGCCTGCGACACCCTCCGTGTCATCCCGGGGCTCGCCGAAGGCGAGAACCCGGGATCCATAACCGCCGAGGATCGAAGAGAGGGCGTATTGCGCTCCGCTTCATCTTGCGACGTCAGCGGTTATGGATCCCGGGCTCCGCTTTCGCGGCCCCGAGATGACGCGGAGGATGTCGATAATCCTCGGCCCCATCGAAGAACGACAATCAAAACATCTCGCAAAACATCTCGGAGGAACGCCATGTCCACCACCCCCGACCCCACCGACCCTCGCGCCGCGATCCGCCAGGGCGCCATGACCCCGTTCCAGGTCGCCGCCGTCGCGGTCTGCGTGCTGATCTGCGCCCTCGATGGGTTCGACGTCCTGGTGGTCGCCTTCACGGCCGCCTCGATCGCCAAGGACTTCGCCCTGAAGCCCACCGATCTCGGCCTCCTGTTCAGCGCCGGCCTCGCCGGGATGGGGCTCGGCGCCCTCTTGATCGCCCCCCTGAGCGACCGGCTCGGCCGGCGCACCACCGTGCTCGTCTGCCTCGCCATCCTGTGCGTCGGCATGCTGGCCGCCGCCGCGACCCGCACCCTGACCGAGCTCGCCCTGGTGCGGCTGTTCACCGGGCTCGGCATCGGCGGCGGGCTCGCCACCGTCAACATCGTGGTCGCCGAATACGCCACCGACCGCTGGCGCAACCTGTCGATCTCGCTGATGTCGCTCGGCTATCCGATCGGCGCGACCCTCGGCGGGGCGTTCTCGGTCTACCTCATCGCCGCTTACGGCTGGCGCTCGGTCTACGTCTTCGGCGGGATCATCGCGCTGGCGCTGGTGCCGGCTGTGCTGGCCTTCCTGCCGGAATCCCTCGATTACCTCATCGCCCGCCGCCCGGCCGGCGCGCTGCCGAAGGTCAACCGGGTGCTGGCGCGCCTCGGGCGCCCGGCGCTCGCCGTCCTCCCGCCACCGTCGCGGGCGGAGGCCGAGACCGGCGCCAGCCTCGCGGCGATCGCGCGCCCGCCCTATCGCAGCCGGACGCTCGCGGCCTGCGCGGCGTATTTCTGCGTGATGACGACCTGCTACTTCTTCCTGAGCTGGACCCCGAAGGTGCTGACCGAGCTGGGCCTCAGCGTCAGCGGTGGCATCTCGGGGGCGATGCTGATGAATCTCGGCGGTGCCGCCGGCTGCCTGCTGTTCGGGTTCCTCGCCCGCCGGGCCGGGACGCGCAGGCTCGCCGCCGCCTTCATGGCCGGGCTCTTTCTCGCCGCCACGGCCTTCGGCCACGTGCCGGCGACGCCGGCGGCTCTGCTCGCCGCCACCCTCGCCATCGGCTTCTGCCTCTACGGCTCGATCAACGCGATGTACGCGGTGGTGCCGCCGATCTTTCCGGCCCCGGTGCGCACCACCGGCACCGGGCTCGCCATGAGCGTCGGCCGCCTCGGCGCCGTCACCGGCCCGGGCCTCGCCGGGATGCTGATGGCGGCGGGCTGGGAGCGGCCGGATTACTGCGTGGCGCTCGCCCTGCCGATGCTCGTCGCCGCGCTCGCCTTGCGCTGGGTCACGGCGCGGGAGCCGGCGGAACCGGCACGCGCCGTGCCGGGCGCCGTGTCGGCGGTGCGGGGATGACCCCTACCGCAACCCCGCCGGCCGCTCCCCCACCGCCCAATCCAGGGCCTGCTCCAGACGGTCGTTGCCCCAGAACAATTCGCCGTCCTCGGTGAGGAAGCTCGGGGCGCCGAACAGGCCGCGGGATTTCGCCTCCTCGCCGATCGAGCGCAGGCGGCTCTTCACCGGCTCCTGGGTCGAGGCGCGGATCAGCGCCGGGCCGTCGAGGCCGAGGCCGTTGAGCAGGGCGGAGATCGCCGCGGGCTCGGCGATCGACTGGCCCTGCGCGAACTCCGCCGCGTAGACCGCCCGGACATAGTCGCCGATCCACGGCTCCTCGGCGCCGTGGACCGCGACCCGGGTCGCCGAGAGGCTGTTCTGCGGAAAGCTCTCCGGCCGCACCAGCGGCGGCAGGCCGAGGCGGGCGGCCTCGCGGGCGAGGTCGCGCCACATGTGGCGGCCCTTGGCCGGGTAGAGGTTGAACGGCGAGGAGGTCCACCCCTGTGCGGCGAAGACCGGTCCAAGCAGGAACGGGCGCCAGCGCACGGCGACGCCGGCCGTCTCGGCCAGCGCCTCGATCCGCATCGCGGCGAGGTAGGAATAGGTGGATGCGAACTCGAACCAGAATTCGAGCGTGGGCCGGCGCGGCATCGCACCCCTCTTCACCGTCGGACTGATCCGGCACCTTCGCGTCAGCCGGGCCGGCCCACAAGCGCCGCCCCGGGCGTCGCATCGCCACGGGCGGGGATGGGAACTTTGGCAGCGCGGTTGCACGGGGCCGGGCCGGGCTGGTAAGCCCCCGCGCATCCGTTCAGTTCCCACTCCACCGAGGCCCGCCCCGCATGTCCGACCAGCCCCAGAAGCGCGTGAAGAAGGTCGTGCTCGCCTACTCGGGCGGCCTCGACACCTCGATCATCCTCAAGTGGCTCCAGACCACCTACGGCTGCGAGGTGGTGACGTTCACCGCCGATCTCGGCCAGGGCGAGGAGCTGGAGCCGGCCCGCCGCAAGGCCGAGCTGCTCGGCATCAAGCCCGAGAACATCTACATCGAGGACCTGCGCGAGGAATTCGTCCGCGACTACGTCTTCCCGATGTTCCGGGCCAACGCCCAGTACGAGGGCGTCTATCTCCTGGGCACCTCGATCGCCCGGCCCCTGATCGCCAAGAAGCAGATCGAGATCGCCGAGAAGGTCGGGGCGGATGCCGTGTCCCACGGCGCCACCGGCAAGGGCAACGACCAGGTCCGGTTCGAGCTCGGCTACTACGCGCTGAAGCCCGACGTGACGGTGATCGCCCCCTGGCGCGAGTGGGACTTCCGCTCCCGCGAGTCGCTTCTCGCTTTTGCCGAGCAGCATCAGATCCCGATCGCGAAGGACAAGCGCGGCGAGGCGCCGTTCTCGGTCGACGCCAACCTCCTGCACGCCTCCTCCGAGGGCAAGGTGCTGGAGGATCCCGCGCAGGACGTGCCGGACTACGTCTATTCGCGCACCCTCTCCCCCGAGGAGGCGCCCGACACCCCGACCGTGATCACCATCGGCTTCGAGCGCGGCGACGCGGTCTCGATCGACGGCGAGGCGATGTCGCCGGCGACGCTGCTCGCCAAGCTCAACGAGCTGGGACGGGCCAACGGCATCGGCCGCCTCGACCTCGTCGAGAACCGCTTCGTCGGCATGAAGAGCCGCGGCATGTACGAGACCCCCGGCGGCACGATCCTGCTGCCGGCCCACCGGGCGATCGAGTCGATCACCCTCGACCGCGGCGCGGCGCATCTCAAGGACGAGCTGATGCCGCGCTACGCCGAGCTGATCTACAACGGCTTCTGGTTCTCGCCGGAGCGCGAGATGCTCCAGGCCCTGATCGACAAGAGCCAGGAGATGGTCACCGGCACGGTGCGGCTGAAGCTCTACAAGGGCGGCGTCCACGTCATCGGCCGCGAGAGCCCGAACTCGCTCTACGACCAGGACCTCGTCACCTTCGAGGAGGGCGCCGTGGCCTACGACCATCGCGACGCGGCGGGCTTCATCAAGCTCAACGCGCTGCGCCTGCGGACCCTCGGCCAGCGCAAGCGCAAGCTCGGCGCCTGACGACAAAAAGGCCCGCTCCGGCGATGGAGCGGGCTCGCACGCGAGACGATGCGGCTGGCACGAGGCCGGCCGCGAGGCTTACAGCCTTACTCCTCGTCCTCGTCGTCGATATCGACCAGGAACAGGATGTCGACGTCGTCCTCCTCGTCCTCGTCGTCGGTCTCGCCCTGGCTGTCATTGGCGGCCTTGGGCTCGTCCTCGTCCTCGAAATCCTCCTCGTCCATCGAGTCCTCGAAGGTCTCGACCTCGTCCTCGGTGGCGGGACGCAGCTTCAGCGACTCGGCCTTGCCCGACCACAGCGGCCGGCCGTCGCTCTTCATGGTGCGCAGGTCGTCCTGAAAGCCCTCGACCTCGAGAAGCTCCCGGGCCCGTTCCTCGTTCGACCGGATGATGGCGACGGGCGTGCCGTCGATCTCGAGAGTGAACATCGTGCTTCCCTTGTAAGGGCCGCGCCGCAAAGGGCGGGCGGGGCCGGTGTTACGGGGGGAAAGGCCGCCGCGCCAGTCCCGTTCCGGGCGGCCCTCACGGAAAGTCGCGTCGGACCGGGACGGTTCGCCGGCTCGACGCGACCCGGGGCCCGCTACCGGATCCCGAGCAGCGCGTCGTCGTTGGCGACGATCAGGATGCGCAGGTCGGCGTCGGGCACGTAGTCCTTGGCCTCCCACACGAAGGTGGTGGGCCCGGTCTTGCGCACGCCCTTGCGGCAGAAGCTCACCAAAGCCGTCGGGCTGCCCTTGTCCACCGTGAGGGTGAAGCGGCCGATGCGCCCGGCCCAGTTGCGCGCGGTCGTGACGATGTAGGGCACCTCGACCGCACGGGTCAGGCCCTGATCCTTCATCGGCGAGGCGGCGATCAGGCGCCGCACCCCGGCGAGACCGTCATCGTCGAGGCAGTAGCGGGCCCGGTAGGCGGGCGTTTTCGCCTCGTCGGCCGCGAGCAGGTGGTTACCCTTCACAGGCACGTAGGTGTGCGAGACGCGAAGCTCGCGGCCGGGCGGAAAGTTCTGCTCCCAGTGGAACTTGGCCTCGCTGCGCCACAGGAATTCCGGCATCTCCGCGGGATCGGACATCAGGCCGGCCTTCACCAGCTCTTGCTGTGCCGCCGGCTTGAGGCGCTTCACCGCCGCCTCGAGGTCGTTGCGCCGCAGCGGGTTGAGCGGCAGGCCGTGGCGTTTGAGCAGGTCGGTCACCTCGCGCTGGCCGAGATAGGCCCGCTCCTCCAGCTGCGGCGTCACCGGCACGCCGTCCACCGTCACCGTGAAGCCGACGAAGTTCGCCCGGTCCTCGAAGGGCAGGCTGAGGGCGCTCGTCGAGAGCTGCGCCCCGTCGATCGCCGGCAGCGGGAAGGCGATCCGCAGGGTCTTCGCCGTCGCCGCGCCGTTGCGGAAGACGTAGTCGACCGCGATGCGGTCGAGACCGATGCGCAGGTCCTCGCTGGCGAGCGTGATGTCGGGATCGCGCACCAGCACCAGGCCGCCGGCATCGAGGGCGGCGGCGCTGTCGTTGGCGCGAGCTGGCGACAGCGCCAGGGCGCAGGCGACGGCGCAGGCGGCCAAAATCGATCGAATTGCGCCGCTCGTCATCACCGTCTCCCGTGCTTCGCACGGCCCCGCTTACGGCAGATCGAGCCGCATCGGCAACCGGAAGACGAAGTTTTTTAAGGCTCTCACGCCGCCAGCGGAAAGTCGCGGGATCCCCTCTCCCGTGTGGGAGAGGGGTAGGGGTGAGGGTGCTACGTTTCTGACTCAAGCTGAAACCGTGGTGCTGGTAGCGGGACGATCAGAGCCCGTCTCGGAACCGGAGCACCCTCACCCCCAAACCCCTCTCCCACACGGGAGAAGGGAGGCGTGCTCTATTGTGAAATGCTTGACCAGAACTGCCTCACGGCCGCACGCACTGGCTCAACCCCCCGATTCCCGCCGTCCGCCCCTGGATCCGCCCGGCGAGCGCCCGCAAGGCCCGGGTCGGCCGGCGCGGGTTGCGCAGGATCGGGTTAGGCAGGGACGCCACCAGCAGAGCCGCCTCTCCTTTCGTGAGGTCGCGCGCCGGCTTGCCGAACCAGTGCCGGGCGGCGGCCTCGGCTCCAAAAATCCCCTCCCCCCACTCGGCGACGTTGAGGTAGATCTCCATCGTCCGGCGCTTGCCCCAGACCACGTCGACCATCAGCGCCAGCGGGATCTCGAGCGCTTTTCGCAGGTAGGAGCGGCCCGGCCACAGGAAGACGTTCTTCACCGTCTGCATCGTCACCGTCGAGGCGCCGCGGCTCGGGCCGTCCTCGTCGTCGACCACGCTCCACAGGGCGTCCCAGTCGACGCCGTTGTGCAGGCACAGGCGCTGATCCTCGGAGGCCACGACACCCTGGACCAGGGCCGGGGATATCGCCTCCAGCGGCACGACCTCGCGGGTCACCGGCTGGAGCGTGGCCCAGCGGCCGAGCATCAGGGTTGAGGGCGGGGTCAGCGCGCGATAGACGAGCGCCAGGACCAGGACGAGGGCGACCGCCATGACGGGCACCAGGAGCACGGCGCGCAAGGCACGCCGCCCGCGGGCCCGGACCGGCGGCGCGCTCGCCGGGACCAAGCCCCGCAGCGGCTGCGGCACGCCTTCCCGGCGGTCCGCGGTGACGCGCGGCTCCTGAATTCGCTCCTCCTCTCGGCGTGCCCGTCGGCGAGGCCACCATGACGTCAACGCGGGCCCCGCAGGTTACGACGCCGGGCCGTCCCCAGGAAAATACGATGGCCGGCACCACAGGATACCCGCAGGCAGGCGATTTCACGGCGCGGCTCTCGGCCGTGGCCAAGACCGTCGAAGGCTTCCTCGCCGAGCGCCTCGGCGACGCGGTGCAGGCCGGCGAGATCGCCCGGCCTCCCCGCCTGATGGAGGCGATGCGCCACGCCGTGCTCAACGGCGGCAAGCGCCTGCGCCCGTTCCTGGCCATCGAGACCGCCCGCATGCTCGGCGGCCCGTTCGAGGGTGCGATGGCCGCCGGGGCCGGCGTCGAGCTGGTGCATTGCTACTCGCTCGTCCACGACGACCTGCCGGCGATGGACGACGACGACCTGCGCCGCGGCCAGCCGACCGTGCACAAGAAGTACGACGAGGCGACCGCGATCCTGGTCGGCGACGCCCTCCAGACCCTCGCCTTCGAGATCGTCGCCGATCCGGCTTGGCAGGCCGACCCGCTGATCCGCTCCGAGCTGGTGCTCGGCCTCGCCCGCGCCTCGGGCCTCGGCGGCATGGTCGGCGGCCAGCTCCTCGACCTCGGGGCGGAGGGGCGCTTCGGCCCGGCCAATCTCGACGTCGACGCGACGCTCCAGCTCCAGGCGATGAAGACCGGGGCGATCCTGGCCTACTCGGTCGATGCCGGGGCGCTCGTCGGCGGCGCCTCGCCCGAAGAGCGCCGCGCGCTCCTCGCCTACGGCCGCGCGCTCGGCCAGGCGTTCCAGGTTGCCGACGACATCCTCGACCGCGAGGCCTCGTCCGAGGCGATGGGCAAGCGCACCGGCAAGGACAAGGATGCCGGCAAGGCGACCCTCGTCGACCGCCTCGGCCTCGACGGGGCGCGCGCCGAGTGCGAGCGCCTGGTCGCCGAGTGCGAGACCGCGCTGAAGCCCTGGGGCGAGGCCGCCGCGACGCTCTGCGAGGCCGCCCGCTTCACCGTCGCCCGCAAATCGTAAGTTTCTCGGATCCCGGCGGGGGATTGCCTCCTTCCGCCCATCCCTCTTCGAAAGAAGGTCACGCCATGGCCACGTACAAGATCCTGCTCCTGCCCGGCGACGGCATCGGCCCCGAGGTGGCGCGGGAAGTCTCCAAGGTGCTGGGCTGGTTCACCCGGGCCGGCATCGCGCAGTTCGAGACCGAGACCGACCTCGTCGGCGGCGCGGCGATCGACGCCCACGGCGTGCCGCTCTCGGAAGCCGCGATGGACCGCGCCAAGGCCGCCGACGCGGTCCTGTTCGGCGCCGTCGGCGGGCCGAAATGGGCCGGCGTGTCGTACGCCAAGCGCCCCGAGGCGGGTCTCCTGCGCCTGCGCAAGGACCTCGGCCTGTTCGCCAACCTCCGCCCGGCGATCTGCTACCCGGCGCTCGCCGAGGCCTCCGCGCTCAAGCGGGAGCTGGTCGAGGGCCTCGACATCGTCATTGTGCGCGAGCTCACCGGCGGCGTCTATTTCGGCGAGCCGAAGGAGATCGTGACCCTCGAGGACGGCCAGAAGCGCGCCATCGACACCCAGATCTACACCACCGGCGAGATCGAGCGCATCGCGGCGGTCGCCTTCGACCTCGCCCGCAAGCGCCGCAACAAGGTCGCCTCGGCCGAGAAGCACAACGTCATGAAGACCGGCGTGCTGTGGAAGGAGACGGTGACCAAGCTCCATGCCGAGCAGTATGCCGATGTCGGCCTGGAGCACGTGCTCGCCGACAACTGCGCCATGCAGCTGGTGCGCAACCCCAAGCAGTACGACGTGCTCGTCACCGACAACCTGTTCGGCGACATTCTGTCGGACGTGGCGGCGATGCTGACCGGCTCGCTCGGCATGCTGCCCTCGGCCTCGCTGGGCGCGGTCGAGAACGGCACCCGGCGCGCCCTCTACGAGCCGGTCCACGGCTCGGCCCCCGACATCGCCGGCCAGAACCTCGCCAACCCGATCGCCATGATCGGCTCGCTGGCGATGGCGCTCCGCTACTCCTTCGGCCTGCTCGAGGCGGCCGACCAGCTCGAGAGCGCCATCACCCGCACCCTCGCCGGCGGCACCCGCACCCGCGACATCGCCGCTCCAGGCACCAACGCGGTCGGCACCACCGAGATGGGTGATGCCATCGTGCGCGAGTTGCAGGCGCTGGCGGGCTGAGGCCCGCCGACAGCTTTGAAGGGTTGATCCCACCCTCAAACCTCATCCTGAGGTGCCGGAGCGAAGCGGAGGCCTCGAAGGAGGCCTCCAGATAGCCCTGAGACCTCTGGAAGCCTCCTTCGAGGCACGCTTTCGCGTGCACCTCAGAATGAGGTCGTGGGCGGGATGACGATCAATCCGAGTCCGCCCTTCGACTCGGCTCTTCGACGACGGACAGGGAGAACCACCATGCGCCTGTGCGTGTTCTGCGGCTCCAGCGACGGGGCCCGTCCGCTCTACCGCGAGGCGGCGACCGCGCTCGGGCGTCACTTCGCCGAGGCCGGGATCGAGCTGGTCTATGGCGGCGGCAAGGTCGGGCTGATGGGGGCGGTCGCCGATGGCGCGCTCGCCGCCGGCGGCCGGGTGACCGGGATCATCCCGAAATCCCTCGTCGAGAAGGAGACCGCGCATCTCGGGCTGACCGAGCAGCACGTCGTCGCCTCGATGCACGAGCGCAAGGCCATGATGGCCGACCTCGCCGACGGCTTCGTGGCGCTGCCCGGGGGCTTGGGCACCTTCGAGGAGATGTTCGAGGTCTGGACCTGGGGGCAGCTCGGCTATCACGGAAAGCCGCTCGCGGTGTTCAATGCCGGCGGCTTCTACGATGGCTTGCTCGGCTTCCTCGATTCCGTGGTGGCCGAGGGCTTCGTGCGCGCGCCGCACCGGGCGATGCTGATCGTAGGCACCGAACCGGCGGACCTCGTGGCGCGGATCCGGGCCTACGAGCCGCCGAAGGTGATCAAGTGGGTGAAGGCGGAGGAGCGGTAGGGGCCAAGGAGAGGCCAATCAGAGCGGGCTTTGTCCGACAGACGGTGCCAAATGCCCTGCGGCGAATCGAATGATCGCCCGCTTCGACACCCCTCCACGTCACCCCCGGGGCTCGACGAAGTCGAGAACCCGGGATCCATAACCGCCAACGTCGGAGAATAGAGCGCGCCGCGTTCCGCACGATCCTAGATCGGTCAGCGGTTATGGATCCCGGGTTCCGCTGCGCGGCCCCGGGATGACCCGGAGGGTGAGACCAGCGAGAGAATCCCCCCGAACGGAAACGGGCCCCTTCCGGGGCCCGTCGCACATCCGGCCGATGCGTGTCGGCTCAGTACCCGTAGCGCGCCCGCGACAGCGGCGAGGTCGGGTCGAGGTAGTCGATCGCCGACAGGTCCACCGTGACCGCGCTGCGCCGGGCGCCGATGAACGGGCCGTTGGTGATCGGATCGGGCAGGATGCCGGCGCCGCCGAAGCGCTCGCGGTTGGCGATGTAGGGCGGCGAGTTCAGGTAGGACGCGGTGATGAAGTGCGGGTTGGTGGCCGGGTTGCCGGTCGCGCCCGAATTGGCCTCGACCACGTTGCCGGCGTCGAGCCAGCTGCGCGGGCGCACGCGGATCGCGAGGCCCTGGCCGTCCCGGGTGCTGCGGATGACGTAGCTGTCCTGCGCCTGCGAGGCAGCGGTGCCGGCGCCCAGGGCCGCGAGGGAGAGGAGCCCAGTCAGGGCGAGAGTCTGGAAGCGCATGCCGCACCTTTGATGAACGTCGCCAGGGTAGCGCCGCACTCGTTAAGAAACGACGCCGTTGTGGAAAGAGACGTGCGAGCGCGGCCGAGGTTCCCGCTCACGGCGAAGCTGGTCGCGAATGCCGCACTCTCGCCGCATTCGTTCGAACCGCCCTGCGGGACGCCGGCACCGCCGCCGTGGTGGCCGGATCCTCCGGCGGGCAGGACGCCATCCGGGCCTGCGCCAGCATCGCGGCGACCGGCGGGGCGAGTTGAGCCCCCGGCAGGGCGCCGAGCCGGTCGACCGTGCAGGCGACCGCCTGCGGCTCGGGGAGCTGCCCGAGCGGCGCGCAGAGCCAGCCCTCGAGCCGCAGGGCGGCGTTGAGGCGGAACGCCGTGCAGGCGCGCCGGCCCTCCGCATCGAGCAGGGTCGCGTCGACGGTGTCGAGGGCGCCGAACCGCGTCGCGAGCTGACCGCGCTCGCCGGTGCGCGCCACCGAGAGGCCGCCCGCCTCCGCGGCCCGGCGGGCCAGGGTGACGAACAGGCTCCCCTCCCCGTCCGGCTCCGCCGTCTCGATCGCGACGAGGCGCAGGAACGGCGTCTCCTGCACCGCGAAGGCGCCGGTGGTCAGCGTGTCCTCCCGCAGGCCGGCCATCGTCCGGGCGCGGCCGGTCGCCTCGCCGAGGCGGTAGCGGTCGGCCGCCACCTCGCTCCAGACCGGCGGAGCCACCGCAGGGGCGGCGTAGCGCGGCACGAAGGCGGCCTGATCACGCAGCGGCGGGTCGGCGAGACGCCGCTCGCTCGCGAGCACGCTCAGGAGCGCGATCACCGCCGCGGCGCCGAAAGTCCGCCCGGCGACGCGCCGGTACCAGGACCGGCGCGGGGTCGCGCGGGCCAGGGGGCGCGGCACCAGTGGCTCGACCGGGCCGATATCCTGCCTGAGGGCGTGAGCCGCCCGCGCCAGGGCAGCGTCGTCGAAGTCCGGCCTGTGCCGCACGGGGTCGCTCCTCCGGTCGCGCGTGGACGTCGTCCCCGGAGTCGCATCGCATTTTAGCGATTTCGTTGATCCGCCCTGACTTGTCCCCGGGCGGGTCGGGTCAGGGTGAACGAGGCGCTAACGAGTGACGGGACGCGGAATCTGTCGCCGACACCCGGATCCGACCCTTGACAGGGCGGCACGTTCGGGCTGTTGCTTCCCGCGCTCGCGCACCCCATCTCGGGTGTCGCCATTTCCGAGGACTGACCGCGCCATGCGGCCTGTGTCGACCACGACGAAACGCAAAGCCACGACGGCGATTACCGCCGCCGGCTGAAGCCTCGCGTCGTCCTCGGATCCCTCCCCGTCCGTGGCGGGCGGAGGCCGGGCTCCTTGAGCCCGCCTGAGATCGTCCGGGGAGGGTCAAGTCCGAACTGGAGCGATTGAGATGGGTTACAAGGTTGCCGTCGTCGGAGCCACCGGCAATGTGGGCCGCGAGATGCTCGACATCCTGGCCGAGCGCGCCTTCCCGGCCGACACCGTGGTGGCGCTCGCCTCCCGCCGCAGCCTCGGCCAGGAGGTGTCCTTCGGCGACAAGACCCTGAAGGTCCAGGCCCTCGACCAGTACGACTTCTCGGACACCGACATCTGCCTGATGTCGGCCGGCGGCGAGACCTCGAAGGAGTGGTCGCCCCGCATCGGCCAGCAGGGCTGCGTCGTCATCGATAATTCGTCGGCCTTCCGCTACGATTCCGACGTGCCGCTGATCGTGCCCGAGGTGAATGCCGACGCCGTCGCGGGCTTCACCAAGAAGAACATCATCGCCAACCCGAACTGCTCGACCGCGCAGCTCGTCGTGGCGCTGAAGCCCCTGCACGAGGCCGCCACCATCAAGCGCGTCGTCGTCGCGACCTACCAGTCGGTCTCCGGCGCCGGCAAGGACGCGATGGACGAGCTGTTTAACCAGACCCGCGCGGTGTTCACCGCCGGCGAGGTCAAGGTGCAGAAGTTCACGAAGCGCATCGCCTTCAACGTCATCCCGCACATCGACGTCTTCATGGAGGACGGCTCCACCAAGGAGGAGTGGAAGATGGTGGCCGAGACGAAGAAGATGCTCGACCCCAAGATCAAGCTGACTGCGACCTGCGTGCGCGTGCCGGTGTTCATCGGCCACTCGGAGGCGGTGAACGTCGAGTTCGAGCGCCCGCTCTCGGCCGAGGAAGCGACCCAGATCCTGCGCTCGGCGCCCGGCATCCTGGTCGACGACAAGCGCGAGCCCGGCGGCTACATCACCCCCCACGAGGCGGCGGGCGAGGACGCGACCTACATCTCGCGCATCCGCGAGGACATCACGGTCGAGAACGGCCTGTCGTTCTGGTGCGTGTCGGACAACCTGCGCAAGGGCGCGGCGCTCAACACGGTCCAGATCGCCGAGGTGCTGGTCAACCGCAAGCTGATCTCGCCGAAGCAGAAGGCGGCGTAAGGGCCTGAACCCTCCCTTGAGGGAGGGCCGCACTCCACTTGTGGAGAGCCGTGCTCGTCGAGCCGGAGCCTTCGTCCGGCGCGAAGCCCGCCTGCCGAAACCGCGTCTTTTCTCGAACGCGTCCAATCTGGAAATCTTCCCCTGCGATAGGAAGGGGAGGATCCACAATGACCATGACGTTGGCGGGCGGCCTCGCGCTGCCCGCCCTGCTGGCGGCCGCGACGATCGGGCTCTGGGCCTTCGCCCTCCTGCCCGAATTCCTTACCGCCCTGCTGTTCTTCGCCGCCGCCACGACGTTGCGGCTCGCGCCGCCCGAGGTGGTGTTCTCCGGCTTCGCCTCCTCGGCCTTCTGGCTGGTGCTCAGCGGATTCGTCATCGGGACGGCGATCCGCAAGGTCGGCCTCGCCGACCGGGTCGCCGGCCTCGTCGCGCCGCACCTCGCCGGCTCCTGGCCGGCGCTCGTCGGCGGCACGGTCGGGCTCACCTACGCGCTGGCCTTCGTCATGCCCTCCAACATGGGCCGCATCGCCGTGCTGATGCCGGTGGTGATGGCGCTGGCCGACCGGGCCGGGCTGCCGGTGCAAGGGGACGGTAAGGAGGGGCGCGGCCGGGCCGGCCTCGCCCTGGCGGTGGGCTTCGGCACGTTCCAGCTCTCGGCCAGCATCCTGCCGGCCAACGTACCGAACCTCGTCATGGCCGGCGCCGCCGAGAGCGCCTACGGGATCCATCTCGCCTACCTGCCCTACCTCGCCCTGCACGCGCCGGTGCTGGGGCTGCTGAAGGGCGCGGTGCTCGCCGGCTGCATCATCCGGCTCTTCGCCCCCGGCCCCCTCGTGCCCGCCACGGCCGGCCCGGCGCCCGGCCCGATGAGCGCGGCGGAGACCCGGCTGGCGATCCTCCTCGTCGCCACCCTGGCCCTGTGGATGACCGATTCCGTGCACGGCGTCCCGGCGGCCTGGATCGGCCTCGCCTCGGCCTGCCTGTGCCTCCTGCCGCGGGTCGGCTTCCTGACCGGCGACGAGTTCGCCACCGGGGTCAACATCCGCACCTGCCTGTACATCGCGGGCATCCTGGGATTCGCCGCCTTCGTCACCCGCACCGGCCTCGGCGACCGGGTCGGCGAGGCGGTGCTCCCCTGGCTGCCCCTCGATCCGGCGCGGCCGGCCGCGAGCTTCGCGGGGCTCGTCGGCCTGACCACCCTGCTCAACTTCGTCGTGACGGCGAACGGGATCCCGGCCCTGTTCACGCCCCTCGCCCGCCTGCTGGCCGAGGGCAGCGACCTGTCCCTCGCCACGGTGCTGATGGTGCAGGCGATCGGCTACGCGACCCCGCTCCTGCCCTACCAGGCCTCGCCGATCGTCGTGGCGATGGGGATGGGCCGCGTACCGGCCCGGGACGGCGCCCTCCTCTGCCTCGCCGTCGCCGCCGTCACCTTCGTCGTGCTGGTGCCCCTCGATTACCTCTGGTTCCGCGCCCTCGGCCGGCTGTGAGCGCGGCTTGCCCTGAGGGCGGCGCTGTCGCAGTGTCCGCGCGATTTTCAGATCCGCCGGAGCACGCCCGCATGGCCCCCACCATCCTGTCCGTCCGCGACGACACCCTGGCGGTGCTGGAGCGCCTCGGCGTCCCGGCCGCGGCCTTCGCGGAGGACGGGCTCCCGGCGCGCTCGCCGATCGACGGCGGCGTGGTGGCGACCTTGCGCCAGACCACGGCCGGGGAGGCCGAGGCGGCGCTGGCGGGCGCGGCCCAGGCCTTCCTCGCCTGGCGCCGGGTGCCGGGCCCGCGCCGGGGCGAGCTGGTGCGGCTGCTGGCTGAGGAGCTGCGCGCCCACAAGGACGATCTCGGCCGTCTGGTGACGCTCGAGGCGGGAAAAATCCTCTCGGAGGGCCTCGGCGAGGTCCAGGAGATGATCGACATCTGCGACTTCGCCGTCGGCCTGTCGCGGCAATTGCACGGGCTCACCATCGCCACCGAGCGGCCGGACCACCGGATGATGGAGGTCTGGCATCCGCTCGGGGTGTGCGGCGTCATCACGGCGTTCAACTTCCCCGTCGCGGTGTGGTCGTGGAACGCGGCTTTGGCACTGGTCTGCGGCGATCCCGTCATCTGGAAGCCCTCCGAGAAGACGCCGCTCACCGCGCTCGCCGTCCACGCGCTCGCCAGGAAGGCGGTGACGCGCTTCGGTTCGGACGCGCCGGAGGGCCTGCTCGGGCTCCTGATCGGCGGCCGGGAGCTCGGCGAGCGCTTGGTCGAGGATGAGCGGGTGGCGCTCGTCTCCGCCACCGGCTCGACCGCGATGGGCCGGCAGGTGGCCCCGAAGCTCGCCGCCCGCTTCGCCCGGGCGATCTTGGAGCTCGGCGGCAACAACGCCGCCATCGTGGCGCCCTCCGCCGATCTCGACCTGAGCTTACGCGCCATCGCCTTCGCGGCGATGGGCACCGCCGGGCAGCGCTGCACCACCCTGCGGCGGCTGTTCGTGCATGACAGCGTCTACGACGCGCTCGTGCCACGACTGAAGGCGGCCTACGGCTCGGTGCGGATCGGCGATCCGCGCGACCCCACCACGCTGATCGGCCCGCTGATCGATGGCACGGCGGCCGACGGCATGGCGCGTGCCCTCGACGAGGCTCGCGCCATCGGCGGCACCGTCCATGGCGGCGAGCGCCTGCGCGACATCCGCGGCGAGGCCGCGGCCTACGTCCGCCCGGCCCTCGTCGAGATGCCCGAGCAGGCCGGCCCGATGCGCCGCGAGACCTTCGCGCCGATCCTCTACGTGACCCGCTACAGCGACCTCGACGCGGCGATCGCCGCCCAGAACGCGGTCGCCGCCGGCCTCTCCTCCTCGATCTTCACCAAGGACCTGTCGGAGGCCGAGATCTTCCTGTCGGCCTCCGGCTCCGATTGCGGCATCGCCAACGTCAATATCGGCCCGTCCGGCGCCGAGATCGGCGGCGCCTTCGGCGGCGAGAAGGAGACCGGCGGCGGCCGCGAGGCGGGCTCGGATGCCTGGAAAGCCTACATGCGGCGGGCCACCAACACGATCAATTACGGCAACACCCTGCCGCTGGCGCAGGGCGTGACGTTCGAGGTGTAGCGCCTCTCTGCCGCCGCCCTCACCAGGACGAGAGGGCGGCGCGTTTCCAGGTATTGGCGGCGACGCAGGTGTAGACGAAGTCGGTGTCGTGCGCCCAGTCGCCGGGTGCGCAGGAGGCCTTGGAGGAAGCCGGCGTCGCGAGCGGCGAGTTGAGACGTACGGCGGTCGCGCTGCTCGCCTGAAGGCCGCCGCCGAGCGTGACGTTACCGTCATTCGTGACGAGGAAGCCCCCGCCATAGCGGAGTCCCGTCGCCCCTCCATCGTAGGACAAGCAACCCGCATACCCATTCAGGCAGACGGACTGCCCGGGTCGCGTGACAAGTGCGTAGGGCCCGGCATCGCTCGATGAGTTGAACGCGATGTGATGATTGCCGGCGATATCGATACCGGTGAATGCGGTCGTCGCGAATAGGGCATCGGCATCGGACGAGTTGTTGTCGCCTTGAAAATAAATTCCGTAATGCGTAATCGCATTCTTCGACGTGAATGCCGCAGAAGCCATATTTGGGATCGGGACATCAGCCACCAGCTGATTCGCATTGATGTAGTGCGCTCTATAGAAAATGCCATCGATCCGCACATGATAGACTGTCGCGTCAAACGGCCGCCCTTTCAGGAGCGTGATCGTCCCGTTGTTGACCCTGACGGTCCCCGACCACTCGTTCGTTGTTCCGCCGCCGGAATAGATCCACGCCGTATTGGGAGTGCCGATGCCGTTGAAGAAGATACCGGCACTCAGACATGTTGGCCCGGGGGCACAGTCCTTATTGAAGTTGTTAATATCGTACTCGACGCCGAACGTCTGGACGTTGCCGGCGCCGGGGGCGATATGGATGTCAACGTTGTGACCCCAGACCGTCGGAGGACGCTGGCCATTCGGGCCGGGGCGCTGGCGCATGGAGATCAACTGGCCGGTCACGTTATTGACGCCGAACTGTGCAGCCGACACGCTGCCGCCGACAACGTCGCCGTTGACGAAGATGCCGTTCGTCTCCCGCCTGATGCTGCCATCGGCCTGGAACTGCACCAAGAGAGGTGCATAGCCATTGGACGACGGATTTCCGTTCGTGTCCTTCTCGACGCCGCGTGTCGCATAGACCTTGGTGCCGATGCCCGAAGACACGAAGACGCCGAAGCAGCTCGGCTGCCAGCTCTGGGTTCCATCGGTCGCAAAGGCGCCATCCGTCGCCTTGCAGCCGTTTCCGACCGTGAGGCTGCGACGGGCCGTGTCGCCGACATCGAGCCCGCCGTCCCGCCCGACATTGGACCCATCCAGGGCGAGGGCGGGCGCCGTTCCGAACGCGGCGAACAATACGAGGATCGGCAGCAGGCGGGGCATCGGATTCCTTAGGCTCTCATGCCGATGGCGCGGAGCCGCTATGCCCGCGCCATTCGAGGTTGCGCGGGCCGGAGACGAGCGAGGGATGCGGCGGCACGCCCCGATCGTCGGACAGCCGAAGCCCCGGTCGGGCGCGCCATCAAGCGGACGCATCCGCCCGATGGCGCTCTCCCCTCACGCCGCCGGCATCGCCCGCTCGATCACCCGGGCGAACAGCGACACGCCGTAGGGCGCCGCCTCGTCGTTGAAGTCGTAGCCCGGGTGGTGCAGGCCGGCGCCGGGACCGGTGCCGAGGAAGATGTAGGCGCCGGGGCGCGCGTTCAGCATGTACGAAAAATCCTCCGCGCCCATCATCGGCTGGACCGCGCGCTCGACCGCGCCCTCGCCCGAGACCTCCGCGGCGATGTCGGCCATGAACATCGCCTTCGCCGGATCGTTCGCGGTCACCGGGTAGCCGCGGCCGTAATCGACGGTCGCGGTGGCGCCGAAGGCGGCGGCGACGTTCGAGGCCACCTGCGCGATGCGCGCCTCGCAGGTGTCGCGGACGCTCTCGGAGAGCGTGCGCACCGTGCCGTTGAGGATCGCGAATTCCGGGATCACGTTGAAGGCGTCGCCGGCCTTCACCTGCGTGATCGAGATCACCGCCGATTGCACCGGGTCGATGGTGCGGGACGCGATCGATTGCAGGGCGGTGACGATGTGGGAGGCGACCAGCACCGGGTCGATGCACTCGTGGGGAGCCGCCGCGTGGCCGCCCTTGCCGTCGACCCGGATGGTGATCCGGTCGGCCGCCGCCATGATCGCGCCGGGGCGGATCGCGAAGCTGCCGAGCGGCAGACCCGGCTTGTTGTGCAGGCCGTAGACCTCCTGGATGCCGAAGCGCTCCATCAGGCCCTCCTTCAGCATCACGTCGGCGCCGCCGCCGCCCTCCTCCGCCGGCTGGAAGATCACGATCGCCGTGCCGTCGAAGTTGCGGGTCTCGGCCAGGTACTTGGCCGCGCCGAGCAGCATCGCGGTGTGGCCGTCATGGCCGCAGGCGTGCATCTTCCCCGGCACGGTCGAGCGGTGGGGCACGCCGCTCGTCTCCTCGATCGGCAGTGCGTCCATGTCGGCGCGCAGGCCGATCACCTTGCCCGAGCCGGTGTTCTTGCCGCGGATGACGCCGACGACGCCGGTCTTGCCCAACCCCGTCACCACCTCGTCGCAGCCGAAGGCCCGCAGCCGCTCGGCCACCAGGCCGGAGGTGCGGTCGAGGGCGAACAGCAGCTCGGGATGCTGGTGGAAGTCGCGGCGCCAGGCGGTGATCTCGTCGGCGAGGGCGGCGACGCGGTTGATGACGGGCATGTGACAATACGCTCATATCGAGGCGGGAACTTGCGCGCAGGATGCAACAGGCAGACAGGCGCCCGGTCAACTCCTTTCCACGGCTCGCGAATGTCGCGGACCCGCATGGGGCGCATGGCCCGTGGCCGGTTGGCCCGGGACTTGTTAGGGCTGCGCGATCGCCACCCCTCCGTCCCGTCGCCTGGCGGGACGGGACGGGATGGTGCATCATTTTTCATCATTCCGGCGTCGCCTGCGGCGTCGGAAGGCTCTAGTAAGAGCCTCGTTCCCCCCGCGGAGTGTGCCCGTCGATGTCGTTCTTGAAGTCCCGTCCGCTGCTGGCCTGCCTCGCCGCCGCCACCGCCCTCGTGGGCTTGGGCGTTGCGCCGGCCTCGGCCGCCAACACGTTCCGGTTCGCCTTCCAGGGCGACCTCAAGTCCCTCGACCCGTACACCCTGAAAGAGACGTTCACGATCTCGGCGCACGGCGCGGTCTACGAGTCGCTCGTCACCCGCGACAAGGACCTGAAGCTGGTCCCGGGCCTCGCCGAGTCCTGGGAGACCCCGGAGCCGACCCGCTACCGCTTCAAGCTGCGCAAGAACGTCAAGTTCCACGACGGCTCGCCCTTCACCGCCGACGACGTGATCTTCTCCGCCGAGCGCGTGCGGGCGCCGGGCTCGAACTTCCAGACCAACGTCCCGGCCGACGCCACCTTCGTGAAGGTGGACGACCACACCGTCGACATGGTGCTGACGAACCCGAACCCGATCGCCCTGTACCAGTTCGGCGGCTGGTACATCATGTCGAAGGCCTGGGCCGAGAAGCACGACGCGCTGAAGCCCACCCCGGTCTCGGCCTCGACCCCGAGCTACGCGGCGCTCCACGAGAACGGCACCGGCCCGTTCACCATCACCGAGCACCAGCCCGGCGTGCGCACGGTGTTCAAGAAGTTCGACGGCTACTGGGGCAAGGTCGAGTCGAACATCGACGAGGCGATCTTCACCACGATCGGCAACGACGCCACCCGCGTCGCCGCGCTCCTCTCGGGCGAGGTTGACTGGGTCGATCCGGTGCCGCTCCAGGACCAGAGCCGGGTGAGCTCCAGCGCCAACGCCGTGGTAGTCAACGCGCCCGAGCTGCGCACGATCTATCTCGGCATGGACCAGACCAGCGACGAGCTGCGCGGCTCCAACGTCAAGGGCAAGAACCCGTTCAAGGACGTCCGGGTGCGCGAGGCGTTCTTCCGCGCCATCGACGAGGACGCCATCGTCAAGCGCGTCATGCGCGGCCAGGCGACTCCGGCGGCCCTGCTGATCGCCCCGCCGCTCTTCCCGCTGGCGAATGAGTTCAAGCGCCCGGCCTACGACCCGAACAAGGCCAAGGCGCTCTTGGCCGAGGCCGGCTATCCCAACGGCTTCGAGGTGCCGCTCGACTGCCCGAACGACCGCTACGTCAACGACGAGGCGATCTGCCAGGCCATCACCTCGATGCTCGCCCGCGTCGGCGTCAAGGTGAACCTGATCGCCCAGCCCAAGGCGAAGTACTTCGCCAAGATCCTCAAGCCCGCCTTCGACACCTCGTTCTACATGCTGGGGTGGACGCCCTCGTCGATGGACTCGCACAACATCCTGTACGAGATCACCGGCTGCCGGACCGACAAGTCCTCGCCGCGCGGCACCACCAACCTCGGGAACTACTGCAACCCGAAGGTGGATGCGCTCGCCGACAAGATCGAGCGCGAGACCGACCAGGAGGCCCGCAACCTGATGATCAAGCAGGCCTACGAGATCGTCATGGCGGATTTCGGCTACATCCCGCTCCACCAGCAGGCGCTCGCCTGGGGCGTGTCGAAGAAGGTCAAGCTGGTGCCCCGCGCCGACAACCAGATGATGCTGTACTGGGTGTCGAAGGAGCAATAAGGCGCCTCCCCGACCAACCCACGTGACATGAAAATCGCGGGTCTCCCCTCTCCCGTGTGGGAGAGGGGCCGGGGGTGAGGGTGACACGCTTCAGTGTGAAACGCTGAGCGTAGTGCTGGCAGCTCAACAGTCTGAGTTTAACCCGGCACCGTGTCACCCTCACCCCTACCCCTCTCCCACACGGGAGAGGGGATCCCGCGAGTCATTCGTCAAAATCAGAGACACCGAGGGAAATCCTCGGACCACACCAGAACCCAAGAAAATCCCCCCATGCTCGCCTTCATTCTCCGCCGCCTGCTGCAATCCGTCGGGGTGCTGCTGGCGGTCGGGCTGATCGCCTTCGCGATGTTCCGCTTCGCCGGCGATCCGGTGAACCAGCTCGTGGCGCCCGATACGCCCTATGCCGAGCGGCTGCAGATCCGCCAGAGCCTCGGCCTCGACGACCCGGTGCTGGTGCAGTTCGCCCGCTACGCCGGCAACGCCGTGCGCGGCCAGTTCGGCAACTCGTACCAGTTCCGCCAGCCGGTCTCGACTTTGCTCGCCGAGCGCATGCCCGCGACGCTCGAACTCGCGCTCTGCGCCACCCTGTTCGCGCTCACCGCCGGCATCCTGATGGGGGTGTACTCGGCGCTGCACCGCCACAGCGCCCTCGCCAAGCTTCTCCAGGCGATCTCGCTCGTCGGCGTCTCGCTGCCGACCTTCCTGATCGGCATCCTGCTGATCTTCCTGTTCTCGGTCACCCTCGGCTGGTTGCCGTCCTACGGCCGCGGCGACACGGTGCGGATCGGCTGGTGGACCACCGGCTTCCTGACGGTGTCGGGCTGGAAGGCCCTGATCCTGCCCTCGATCACCCTCGGGCTGTTCCAGATGACGCTGATCATGCGCCTCGTCCGGGCCGAGATGCTGGAGGTCCTGCGCACCGACTACATCCGCTTCGCCCGGGCGCGCGGCCTCACCACCCGCTCGATCCATTTCGGCCACGCGCTCAAGAACACCCTGGTCCCGGTCATCACCGTGGCGGGCCTCCAGCTCGGCTCGATCATCGCCTTCTCGATCATCACCGAGACGGTGTTCCAGTGGCCCGGCATGGGCCTGCTCTTCGTGCAGGCGGTGCAGAACGTCGACGTGCCGATCATGGCCGCCTACCTGCTGCTCGTCGCCCTCATCTTCGTGACGATCAACCTCGTGGTCGATCTCCTCTACACCATCGTCGATCCGCGCCTGCGCCTCTCGGTGCGGCGGGCGGCCTGAGGATTCCCTAACATCATGGCCTCCCCCGCTCCCGCGCTGACTGCCGCGGCGCCGCCCTCGCGCCTCGCGCGCTTCCTCGATTCCGATCTGTTCGCCAACTTCAAGCGCTCGAAGCTCGCCATAGTGGCCTTCGTCGCCACGGTGCTGTTCATCGCGCTGGCGCTGCTCGCCCCCGTCATCTCGCCGCAGAACCCCTACGACCCGGCGCAGCTCGAGCTGATGAACGCCAACCTGCCGCCGCTCTGGTACGCCGACGGCCAGGCGCCGTTCCTGATCGGCACCGACGACCAGGGCCGCGACGTGCTCTCGGCGGTGTTCTACGGCATGCGCCTGTCGCTCCTCGTCGGCGTGCTCGGCGTGCTGCTGTCGGGCTTCATCGGCATCGGCCTCGGGCTGATCGCCGGCTATGCCGGCGGCTGGGTCGACACCATCATCATGCGCGTCGCCGACGTGCAGCTGACCTTCCCGGCGATCCTGATCGCGCTCATCGTCGACGGCGTCGCCAAGGCGGTGGCCGGCGGCCACATGGATGCGGAGGCGCAGATCGCCCTCATCGTGGTGGCGATCGGCCTGTCGTTCTGGGTCCAGTACGCCCGCACCGTGCGCGGCTCGGTGATGGTCGAGAAGAACAAGGACTACGTCCAGGCCGGCCGGCTCATCGGCCTGTCGGCGCCGGTGATCCTCACCCGCCACATCCTGCCGAACGTCACCGGCCCGGTCTTCGTCATCGCCACCATCAACCTGGCGCTCGCCATCATCACCGAGGCGACGCTCTCCTTCCTCGGCACCGGCCTGCCGGAGACGATGCCCTCGCTCGGCACGCTGATCCGCACCGGCAACCGCTTCCTGTTCTCGGGCGAGTGGTGGATCGTCGCCTTTCCGGGCCTGGCGCTGGCCGGCCTGGTGCTGGCGATCAACCTGCTCGGCGACTGGCTGCGCGACGCTCTGAACCCCAAGCTCCAGTGACCGACATGACCCAACCCGTCCTCTCGGTGCGCGACCTGCGGGTCGAGTTCGCCACCCGCCGCGGCGTGCTGACCGCGCTCGACGGCGTCTCCTTCGAGATCAACCGCGGCGAGGTGCTCGGCGTCGTCGGCGAGTCCGGCGCCGGCAAGTCGGTGACCGGCTCGGCGGTGATCGGCCTGATCGACCCGCCCGGCCGCATCGCCGGCGGCGAGATCCTGCTCAACGGCGAGCGCATCGACAACCTCGCTCCGGAAGCGATGCGGAAGGTGCGCGGCAAGCGCATTGGCATGATCTTCCAGGACCCGCTGACCAGCCTCAACCCGCTCTACCGGGTCGGCCGGCAGATCGAGGAGACGATCCGCACCCACACCGACCTCTCGGCCCGGGCCGCCCGCCAGCGCGCGATCGACCTGCTCGCCGAGGTCGGCATCCCGGCGCCGGAGCGGCGGATCGACGGCTTCCCGCACGAATTCTCCGGCGGCATGCGCCAGCGCGTCGTGATCGCGCTCGCGCTCGCCGCCGAGCCGGAGCTGATCATCGCCGACGAGCCGACCACCGCCCTCGACGTCTCGGTCCAGGCCCAGATCATCACGCTGCTGAAGCGCCTCGGGCGCGACCACGGCACCGCCGTGATGCTGATCACCCACGACATGGGGGTGATCGCCGAGGCCGCCGACCGGGTCGCGGTGATGTATGCCGGCCGCGTCGCCGAGATCGGCCCGGTGGCCGCGGTGGTGGGCGATCCGCTCCACCCCTACGCCCAGGGCCTGATGGGGGCGATCCCGTCCCTGTCGCACGAATCCGATCGCCTCGCCCAGATTCCCGGCGCGATGCCGCGGCTCTCGGCGATCCCGCCCGGCTGCGCCTTCAACCCGCGCTGCCCGAAGGTCTTTGCCCGCTGCACGGTCGACCGGCCCGAGCCGCTGACGGTCGGCTCGCACCGGGTCGCCTGCCACCTCTACGACGCGTCCGGACAGGCCGCCGCATGAAGCCCCACATCTCCCTGAAGACCCCGATGTCGCCCCAGCCCGACTACGTCCAGGTCCGCGACCTGCGCCGCCTGTTCGACGTCTCGCGCCCCTGGCTCAACCGGGTGATCGAGCGCCAGCCGCGCCAGTACCTGCGCGCCGTCGACCACGTCTCGTTCTCGGTCGCCAAGGGCGAGACCCTGGCGATCGTCGGCGAATCCGGCTCCGGCAAGTCGACCGTCGCCCGCATGGTGGTCGGCCTGATGCCGCCCTCCGACGGCGAGGTGACGATTGCCGGCATCTCGATGACCGACCCGCGCCAGGCCGCCGAGCGGCGGCAGTTGCGCCGGCGCATCCAGATGATTTTTCAGGACCCCTACGCCTCGATGAACCCGCGCTGGCGGGTCGACCGGATCATCGCCGAGCCGATCCGCGCCTTCGGGCTCCTCACCGGCGAGCGCGAGATTCAGGCCCGTGTGGGCGAGCTGCTGACCCTGGTCGGCCTGCACCCGGACGACGGCAAGCGCTACCCCCACGCCTTCTCGGGCGGCCAGCGCCAGCGCATCGCCATCGCGCGGGCGCTCGCCTCCGAGGCCGAGTTCCTGGTCGCCGACGAGCCGACCTCGGCCCTCGACGTCTCGGTCCAGGCCCAGATCCTGAACCTGATGCGCGACCTCCAGGACCGGCTCGGCCTGACCTACCTGTTCATCAGCCACAACCTCGCCGTGGTGCGCCACATGGCGAACCGCATCGGCGTGATGTATCTCGGCCGCATCGTCGAGATCGGCGGCGGCCGCGAGCTCTTCACCGCCCCGAAGCACCCCTACACCCGCATGCTCCTCGACGCGGTCCCTGATCTTGCGCATGTCGGCCGGCAGCGCGTGCCGGTGCAGGGCGAGATCCCGAACCCGATCAACCCGCCGTCAGGTTGCACCTTCCACCCGCGTTGCCCGTTCGCGAATGAGCGGTGCAAGGCGGAGGTGCCGGCGTTTCGGGATGGGGTGGCGTGTCATGCGGTGGAGGAAGGGCGGTTGATGCCGGGGGGTGTGGCGGCGGTGGCGTAAAGCGTATGGCGCGTCGCGATGGAAAGTGTTGGCGGCGCGTATTTTCCCATCTTTCTTTACATAACAATTGCCATTTAGCTAGATGGTATTTTAATTTATTTCATTATAGATCATATAAAAAATTAAATAACGCATCTTTCGGTATACATCAAAAATACTGTAAAAATAGCTGGACCACCGTGCCTCCAGGGGGATTCTCTCCTGGGGGTTAGAGTCCTGTAAATAGCTGGTTGTCTTGCACTCCCTAAAGCGGCATCATGGCCTCAAGAGTTCGGGATGCGTGTCCGTGACCTTAGCAAACGATTTAATATACGTGCCCTTGCGGGAGAAATCAGCTACTGGTGACAGATATGAATACCAAGCGTTGTGGGGACTTGCGCTTCTCTTCAAAGAACATACCTCAAGCGAAGATTACGCCATCATTTTTGAATTTCACGACGACATTGCCTTGCTTGATCACTCAATCAGCCCCACAAAAGTACGGTTTTATCAAATAAAATCTAAAGACACGAGCGGCGGATGGACACTTTCTGCACTTCTGCATCGCGAAAAGGTTAGGACAAAAAAAGGAACCACAATCACTCCGTCGCATATAGATAAAATGTATGATAATATTCATAAATTCTCTAGCTTCGTTCTGTCTGTCGATTTTGTATCGAATCAAATGTGCGGCTTTAAAACCGATAAGAAAAGCTTTAGATTTTCCGAATGCACAAGCGACCACTTTAAAAAATAGTCAGCTCAATCCAAGAGCCGTATCCTGTCGCGACGGTATCTCAGATTGGTATTTTGGGATTTGAGTATACCGATCTCAGTTTAGGCGATGCGGTATCCCACACAAAAGGGAAGCTTCAAACATTTATCGCGGCGCACTTGGGCCATATCTACTTCAGCCCAGAGGCGGTTTATCAAGTAATTATAGACGAGTGTCGACGCAAGGCAAATTTTAAAGGTGATCATCTATCATTGAGCCAAGTTATTGAAGATAAAGGGATTACAAAGAAAAACGTGCAAGAGTGGCTTAATGCAATACAGAATAACAGCCGATCGCCAGAATGGGGTGATATAGCACCGAATCTCAGCTACCCATTCTCAGAGATACTCTTGATCCGAAACGAATACAATATCTATAGATCGGCCGCCCTAGACGTATCGGACCGTGCGATTAATCGTGTAAGAATGGCCATAATTAATGAAATTCCGAAAATAATAGAAGATACAAATATGAGTTTACGCGACATGGTGGACAATGTATATATAAAATGCTATGATGCAGCCCATAAATATCTCACGCCGTTTAAACCAGCAAAATTGAAGGCAATGATTATCTATGAAATATACACATACGACCCAACTTCAAAAATATAAGAGACTTATCAGGAGCCTAAGAAAGAAAAATTATGAGAAATTTGAAATTACGCAGACTGTCAATCTTATCCGTACGCGAAGGGAAAGCCCGCCAAGAGACATTCAGCAAAACAACAACGGTGGTGATGGGTGAAAACGATACCGGAAAATCCCATCTGATGAAATCGATCTATAGCTCGTTAGGCGCAGACCCGGCTGTTGTCAATGAGAAATGGACGAAAGCGGGAGTTGCGTTATTTGTAGAAATTTCTGTCGATGATATTGATTTTTCGATGTTAAGATTGAATGACCAATTCGGATTTTTCAACTCCAGCGATGATCTTGTATGGTCTGGATCTTCGATAGTCAAAGAAGTAGGACCACAAATTGCGCAACTTCTAAATTTTAGTATCCAACTTGCCGCGAAGTATGAAGACCTCATTACTCCACCACCGCAGTTTTGCTTCATGCCTTTTTATCAAGATCAAGATCGTGGTTGGTCGGATATGTGGAGCTCGTTCAAGAATCTCAATATGATTCGAGATTATAAAAAGAATATACTTGAGTATCACACAGGCATCAGACCAAGAGAATTCTATTTAGCACAAGCAGCAAAGGCGGAAGCGGTTCGTGAGCAAAACAAGCTGAAATCAGAACGCCAAGCACTTGATCGCACATCAGACCGTCTTCGCAAAGATCGAACCCCTATAAGAATTACATTTAACCCGGATTTATTTGCCAATCAACTCGATCAACTCCTAAAAGAACTAAATGGAATTCGTGGTTCATATGATGACACAAAAAAGAAAATTTCAGAGCTGCAATCTAAACGAGTTCTTACAATAGAAGAGATCGAGATTGCGAAGACAGCATTGAGCGAACTTGATGCGGATCTTAGATTCGTCAAAGATATAACTGAGACGCAGATCATATGCCCAACCTGCAACACCATACATGATAACAATTTTGCCAATAGGTTTGGTCTTATAAACGATGCAGACACTTGTCGTGATCTTTTAGCTAAATCTCAAAACACGCTACGTTCGATTGAAAAGGATATCGAAAGTTCATTCTCCTTACTTCGTGCGCATAATGAAAGAATTGCAAATGTAGAAAAATTGCTCAACGACGTGCAAGATGAGATCAAACTACGCGATATGCTTAAGGATGAAAGCGAAAGGATGTTGGACAGCGCGCTATCAGACGAGCGGAGCATTATCGACGCAGGCATATCAGAATGGAAATTGAGGGAAGATGCTGCCTTGATTGACATGAAGGATTATAGTCGCCCGCGAAGAAAGTCGCAAATAATTAGATTTTACGCAGATAAACTCCGCGTATTTTCGGAAGAGTTAGGCATTCAATTTAGCGATTCTGTAATGAAGAGCATTTCGCCCAAAATTAACGAAACTGGGAGCTATGGACTAAGAGCAATATTGGCTTACCATTATGCTCTTTTGCATACTATCCGTGAATTTACGACCTCGTGCCTGTGTCCGATTGTAATAGACACGCCACTTCAACAAGATCAAGATGAAAGAAACGCTCAAGCTATAATAAAATTTGCCCTGAAGAACCGCCCTGATGATATGCAGCTCATACTCGGCACCGTATCTCTCCATGGCGAAAAATATAACGGACACCTTATTAATCCGAAACAGAAAGAGGCGTTACTGAACAGAGAAAGTTACGACAGCGTAAGATCCTTGATAAACCCTTTCATAAATAAAATGCTTGGCGGCGAACAAGGCGAATTGCTATGAGATAGAAATTTCCTTCATAATTATTTAAATAAAATCTCAACATATTGGCATTCGAGGGTTATAGAGCTGCACCGAGTATCCGCATTGCGCGTTCGATAAAGGACTAATTCCGCATCAGCAGGATAGCTAAGAAACCGGCTACGCACTTCAGATGCGTAGCCGGTCTTGAATGGTCGACGGGGATCAACCACCAGCAATCAGCTCTTCACCGCCCCCGCCGTCAATCCACCCACCATATACCGCTTGAACACATAATAGATCGCGGCAGGCGGCAGGGCGTAGATCAACCCGGTGGTCATCAGCAGCTCCCACGGCGAGTCATCCGCCGCCAGGAAGCTCCCCAGGGCCACCGGCAGGGTCACGTCGGTGTCGCGGGAGAGGAGCAGGAAGGCGAACAGGTACTCGTTCCAGGCGAGGAGCAGCGCGTAGACGCCGATCGCGACCAGCGACGGGACCATCAGCGGCAGGTAGACGAAGCGGAAGAGCTGGGGCGGCGAGGCGCCGTCCATGATCGCGGCTTCGTCGAGTTCCACCGGCAGCTTGTCGGAGGCCTGCTTCAGCACCCAGATCGCGTAGGGGCTGGCGATCGTCACCATCGCGAGGATCAGGGCCCATTTCGAGTTGAGCAGCCCGTAGGCCCCCATCGTCTTGTACATCGGCACGGCCAGGAACGCGGCCGGGATGAAGTAGGTGAACAGGGCCATGTTCATCACGGTCCGGCCGCCCTTCACCTTCAGGCGGCTGATCGCGAAGGCCGCCGCGGTGGCGACGAACAGCGTCAGCACCCCGGTCGCGAAGGCGATGACCGCCGAGTTCCAGAATTGTTGCCAGAAGTTCGACAGGAAGTAGTGATTTTGCCCGAACACGATCTTGAAGTTCTGCAGCGTCGGGTGGGCCGGAAACAGCGCACCCGACATCGCGTCCTGCTTCGGCGAGATCGCGAACAGGACGAGGTGGTAGATCGGGATCACGGTCCAGAGCAGGACCGGGATGCCGATGAGGAGGAGCTTCGCCTCCGTGCCGGCGGCGCGCAGCCAGTTGGTCCGGGCGGCGGAGCGCTCCTCCGCGGACGGAGCGGCGCGGGCTGTCAGGGTCGTGCTCATTTCGAGAGCCTCTTCATCAGCACGTAGACCAGCGGCAGCACGAAGGGCATCGCGCAGACCACCGCCGCCATCGAGGCGTCGACCTGGTCGAGGCGGAGGTACCGGATGCCGAGCGTCGCCAGCACGTGGGTCAGGTCGGCGGGGCCGCCGCCGGTGAGCAGGTAGACCGAGTTGAAGTCGCCCAGCGTCCAGATCATCGACAGGATGGTGCAGGTCACGTAGAGCGTCCGCATCGACGGCCAGGTGACGTGCAAAAACTTCTGCCACTTGGTGGCGCCGTCGACGGAGGCCGCCTCATACATGTCGGCCGAAATGGCGAGCCGGCCGGCGAGCAGGATCAGCGTCCAGAACGGCAGCGACTTCCAGATATGGACGCCGATGGCGAGGGTCAGCGCCAGCCACGGGTCGTTGAGCCAGTTCGGGCCGTCCTCGCCGGTGAAGCGGAAGATCAGCGAGTTCACCACGCCCCATTCGGGGTTGAGCATGAACCGGACCGACAGGATCGTCGGGATCGACGGCACCGCCCAGGGCAGGATGAACAGCACCGACAGCCAGCGGATCCACTTCCGCTCGTTGGTGAAGAAGCCCGACAACAGGAGCGCGATCGCCATCTTCACGTTGATGCCGACGATCAGGAACACCAGCGTGTTGACGACGGCGCGGGCGAAGATCGGATCTTCCGCCAGATGCACGTAGCTCGCCGGGCTGCGGGCGAGCCACAGGCCGTAGCCGATCGGGTAGATGACGAAGAACAGAAAGACGAGCAGGTAGGGCGCGATCAGGATCAGCCCCCAGGCCTGCCAGGAGGTCAGGCGGAAGGGCTGAGCCGCGGCGACCGGTGCTGACTCAGCGACCGTTGCGGACATGGACTGGCTCCCTGACGAGGCCGGGATGGGGGTTGCGTGAAAACCGAGAGCGGGCCCCGGTCACATAGTGACCGGACCCCGCTCGGGATGGGGTGGAGCGAGGCATGGGTGCCTCTCCTTGTGTTCCGCGGGGCTGTCCGAAGACGTTCCGTTGCAGGATGAAGCGCGGGATCCCCTCTCCCGTGTGGGAGAGGGGTAGGGGTGAGGGTGCTACGCTTCCGCAGAAAACTTAGACCGTCGAGCTGCCAGCACGACACTCAGCGCTTCACACTGAACCGTGTCACCCTCACCCCCGGCCCCTCTCCCACACGGGAGAGGGGGGACTTGCGCCTCATCCTTCCCCGGGCAGCCCCTGCTCGTTACTGCCCGGCGATCTGCTTGATGCGGACCAGCATCTCGTCCGCCGCCTTCTCGACCGGGACCTTCTCGCTCACCACCCGGTTCATCGCCTTGGCAAAGACGTTCTCGTTGTTGACCAGCGTGAACTTGTAGTTCTTCACGTAGTCGAACGGCTCGGTGCCGGACTTGAACTGGTTGTAGACCGCCTTGCGGTGCTTGTCGGCCTGCCAGAACGGGCTCTCGATCGAGTCCTTGGTGACCGGGAACCAGCGGCCGATCGCGCCCTCGACGTAGGGACGGAGGTTGTCCTCCTCCATGATGAACTTCACGAACTCCTTGGCCGCCGCCTTGTTCTTGGCGCCCGAGAAGACGACGCCGTGCTTGACGTCGGCGCGGTAGGTCATCGGCTTGCCGTCGGGCCGGGCCGGGAACGGCGCGGTGATGATCGACTCCTCGTAGGCCTTCTTCGAGGCCTCGCGCTGCTCAGGGGTGTTGTTCGGGTTGACGCTGTCCTCGTACCACTTCGCGGCGATCGAGATGGTGAAGTTGTGCGTCATCACCGTGGTGCGGTTGTGGAAGGCGACGTTGTTGTCGGGGTCCTTCCAGGTCGTGGCGGACGGCGGCACGCAGCCCTTGATGTAGGGGTCGGTGTAGTCCTTCAGCGCCTTGACCACGCCCTCGCGGGTCTTCGGATCGTCGACCGTCAGCTTGCCGTCGCTGTCGACGAGCTTGGCGTCGTAGGCGTCCATGAAGGCGTAGAAGGACTGGAAGCTGTCGGTCGATTCCACGCCCATCGGCGCGCCGATGCCGTAGGTGCGGGTGCCCGAGGCCTTGCGGTAGCCGGGCTGCACCTTGTCGCACCAGAACGCCCAGTAATCCGACCATTGGCCCGGGATGTCCGACTGCTTGAAGCCGGCCTTCTCCAGCATGTCGCCCCAGATCTCGGTGTGGAGCGTCTGGCGCTTGAGCGGGAAGCCGTAATAAGCCTTCTTGTTGGTCTGCCCGTTCATGAGCAGCACGTGCTCGACGGTCTGCGGCGCGAAGCGCGGCATCATCGGCTGGAGGATGTCGGTGAGGTCCTCGAGCTTGCCCTCGAAGGCCCACTTGCCGGCGGCCTGGTTGTTGTAGGTGTCGGAGTAGCCGACATCGGGCGGCGAGCCGGAATCGAGCGCCGCCACGGTCTTCGGGATCATGTCTTGGATCGCGTATTGCGACAGCTCGACCTTGATCCCGGTCTTCTGCTCGAACTTCTTGATCGTCGCCCAGAGCGACTCGTCCTCGGACCGGTAGAAGCCCTTGCTGAACCAGACGGTGAGCGTCTTGTTCTCCTGCGCCATGGCCGGCAGCGCTGCCATTATCAGGCCACCCAGCGACAACGCTCCCGCGATCACCCGCTTCATCGATCGATTCCTCCCAGGCGCCCCGTTGGTCGGGCGGTCTGCCGGCATATCAGCACGGGACGGCGCCTGAAGCAATTCGGGGGACAATCAACACATGGTATGAGTCAAGCGAGATCATATTGCGCGCCACAGGGCCAGCCTCTGGCGGCCGGCGTGCAAATCGAAAAATTCATCTCATAATAATCACGCCCTCGTCTTCAACATCACTCCGCGTTCCTGTCTTGACCATCCACCGGTCGGATACCATACAGGGCGCGCAACGAGACACGAACGTGTCGATAAGCGGCCGACGAGCCGTGACAAAAGGGAGGAGCGCCATGCCCCGCATCGTTTCGCTGGAGGCCGGCTACTACCGCGTGAAGCTGGCCGTGACCCTCAGCGACAGCATGCACGGCGACATGTCGGCCTTCGAGCTCAACACCGTGCGCTTACGCGACGCGGACGGCGCGGAGGGGATCGGCTACACCTATACCTGCGGCCGCAACGGCGCGGCGATCGACGCGATCCTGCGGCGCGACGTGCCGGAGCAGATCGTCGGGCAGGAGGCCGACCGGATCGAGCAGCTGTGGCAGCGGATCTGGTGGGGCCAGCATTACGGCGGCCGCGGCGGCGCGGCGGTGCTGGCGCAATCCGCGATCGACATGGCGCTGTGGGACCTGAAGGCCAAGCGCCTCGGCCAGCCGCTCTGGACCTTGCTCGGCGGCCACGATCCCAAGGTGCCGGTTTACGCCGGCGGCATCGACCTTCAGCTTCCGCTCGATCAATTGCTCCGCCAGACCGACGACAACCTGAAGAAGGGCTTTCGCGCGATCAAGATGAAGGTCGGGCGCCCGCGCCTCTCCGAGGATGTCGAGCGGGTGCGGGCGATGCGCGAGCATCTCGGCGAGGGCTTTCCCCTGATGGTCGACGCCAACATGCGCTGGAGCGCCGACGAGGCGATCCGCGCCGCCCGCGCCCTCCAGCCCTTCGAGCCGTTCTGGCTGGAAGAGCCGGTCATCCCCGACGACGTCGCCGGTCAGGCTCGCGTCGTGCGCGAGGGCGGCCTGCCGATCGCTGCGGGCGAGAACCTGCGCAGCTTGTGGGACTTCAAGCAGCTGATCGCTTCGGGCGGCGTCACCTATCCGGAGCCGGACGTCACGAATTGCGGCGGCGTGACCCCGTTCATGAAGATCGCGCACCTCGCGGAAGCCTTCAACCTGCCGGTCACCTCGCACGGCGCCCACGACGTCACGGTGCACCTGCTGGCGGCTGCGCCCAACCGCTCCTACCTGGAGGCGCACGGCTTCGGGCTCGACGCCTACATCGCGGAGCCGCTGGCGATCACGGAGGGCTTCGCGGTGGCGCCCGACCGGCCGGGCCACGGCATCGCCTTCGACTGGAAGGGGCTCGACGCCATCCGGGCGTGACGACGTCGCGCCGCGGGCTGGCCGGCCCGCGGCGTCGGATCACCCGCGGGTGAAGCGCAAACTCTCCCGGCTGAGCTGGTCGATCGCGGTGCAGCCCATCAGCTTCATGCCGCGCTCGATCTCGGCCCGCATCAGCCCCAGCGCCCGCTCGACGCCGGGCCGGCCGGCGGCCGCGAGCGGGAAGAGGTAGTAGCGGCCGAGGCCCACCGCCTTGGCGCCGAGCGCCAGCGCCTTGAGCACGTGGGTGCCGCGCTGCACGCCGCCATCCATGATCACGTCGATCTGGTCGCCGACCGCGTCGACGATCTCGGCGAGCTGGTCGAAGGCGGAGCGCGAGCCGTCGAGCTGGCGCCCGCCATGGTTCGACAGCACGATGCCGGTACAGCCGATCGCGACCGCGCGTTTCGCGTCCTCCACCGACATCACGCCCTTGAGGCAGAACTGGCCGTCCCAGTCGCGCACCATCGCGGCGACGTCGTCCCAGGTCATGGCGGGGTCGAGCATCTCGGTGAAGTAGCGGCTGATCGAGAGGGCGCCGCCATCCATGGCGATGTGGTTCTCGAGCTGCGGCAGGCGGAAGCGCTCGTGAGTGACGTAGTTGATGCCCCAGGCGGGCTTGAGGGCGAACTGCGCCATGCCGCCAAGGGTCAGCCGGAAGGGAATCGCGAAGCCGGTGCGCTTGTCGCGCTCGCGGTTGCCGCCGGTGATGCTGTCGACGGTCAGCATCATCACCTCGATGCCGGCCTGCTTGGCGCGGGCCATCATCTCGCGGTTCAGGCCGCGGTCCTTGTGGAAGTAGAACTGGTAGACCTGGGGACCGCTGCTGATCCGGCGCGCCTCCTCCAGGCTGACCGTGCCGAGGGAGGAGACGCCGAACATCGTGCCGAACTGACCCGCGGCCGCCGCTACCGCCCGCTCGCCGTCGTGGTGGAAGAGCCGTTGCAGGGCGGTGGGCGAGCAATAGACCGGGAACGCGAGGCGCTGGCCCATCACCGTCACCGACAGGTCGACCTCGCTGACGCCGCGCAGGACGCTGGGAACGAGGTCGCATTCCTCGAAGGCCGCGGTGTTGCGACGGAGCGTGGTCTCGTCGTCGGCGCCGCCGTCGATGTAGTCGAAGATCGGGCCGGGCAGGCGGCGTTTCGCCATGCGGCGGAAATCGTGGAAGCTGTGGCAGTCGGTGAGGCGCATCGGGGCTCTCGTAGCGGGGATTCGTCCCGCGGGCGCGGGAGGCCGGACGGTGGGCCGGGGCGGACGGCCCCTGGCCGGCATGGCAATCACTGCATCGACGCGGTGACACGCGGTGCATGGTTGGGTGGGTCGCTCCCGCTCGGTCAGGCCACGGGACTTCGATCTTCGCTTTGGGATGTGGAGGCGTGGTAAAATGATTTTACCACTTCGGTCAATTGGAAAGCGCGTTTGCCCGCACTACACTCCGGCTCGCGGTGCGGCTGGGTAGGGATGCGCGGGGTGGAGCAGGATCCGATCAAGGGCGGAAGCGTGGCCGAGGGCACGGCCCGTCACCTCAAGGACCTGATCCTCGAAGGCTCGCTCAGCCCCGGCGACCTGCTGCTGCCGGAGCGCGACCTGGCGCAGCGCCTGAACGTCTCGCGCCCGACCCTGCGCCAGGGCATGAAGATCCTGGAGGAGGAGGGCCTGCTGGTCGCCTCGGGGAACGGGCGCACCGTGGCGCCGCTCGGCCGCGAGATCACCGATCCGCTGATCGCCCTCATCGCCTCCCATGCCGAGGTGGTGGACGACTACCTGGAGTTTCGGGCGACGACGGAGCGGATGGCGGCGCGGCTTGCCGCCGCCCGGGCCAACGCCGTCGACCGCGACCGGCTCACCGCCTGCATGGCGCGCATCGACCGCGCCCACGAGGAGGGCGTGCACCAGGAGGAGGCCGAAGCGGATGTCGATCTCCACGTCGCCGTCTACGAGGCGAGCCACAACCTCGTGGTGCTGCACACGATGCGGGCCTTGTCGGGGATGCTGCGCCAGGGCGTGATCGAGAACCGCGAGAAGCTCTTTGCCCGCCCGGAGACCCGCGACCGCCTGCGCGCCCAGCACCGGGCGATCTACGAGAGCGTGATGGCCGGCGACATCGAGGCCGCGGGCGAGGCTGCCGAAGCGCATATCCACTACACCCACCAGGCGCTCACCGAGATCAAGGCGGCGGAGGCCCGGCTGCAGGTGTCGCTGCGCCGGTTGAACGGGGGGAGCGTCGCGGTGCGGCGGAAGGGGGCTGGGATCGAGGGAGAGCGGTGAGGTTCGGAGCTGACTCGACGGCCTCGAGGAAATCGACATCCACGTCGTCAGTCCGGAGCCGCAATCACTCTACGGCCTTGCTATCCTCCGCGTCATTCCGGGGCCGCGAAGCGGAGCCCGGAATCCAGACACTCAGGCTTTTCAGAATGAAGCGGAAAGCTGTTCGCTCTTTTCTGTGCCATCGGCGGTTCTGGATTCCGGGCTCCGCTTCGCGGCCCCGGAATGACGCGGAGGGTGTGTCGATCGCAGGGGCCAATGAGGCGGACTCTCACGCCCGCCGCAGCCGCAGGGCGTTGCCGAGGACGAACACGCTCGACAGGGCCATCGCCCCCGCCGCCAGCACCGGCGATAGGGACGGGCCGCCCGCCACCCGCAGCACCCCCGCCGCCACCGGGATCAGCGCCACGTTGTAGGCGAAGGCCCAGAACAGGTTCTGGCGGATGTTGCGCATCACCGCCCGCGACAGCCTCAAACCCTCGGCGACGGTGGCGGGATCGCCCGCCATCAACACCACGTCGGCACTCTCCACCACCACGTCGGTGCCGGTGCCGAGCGCCAGACCGACATCGGCCTCGGCCAGCGCCGGGGCGTCGTTGATGCCGTCGCCCACGAAGGCGACCGCGCCGGCTTGCGCGCGCAGGGCCCGGACGGCGTCGCGCTTGTCCTGGGGCAGCACCTCGGCGAGCACCGTGGCGATGCCGAGGGTCCGGGCGACGCCCTCGGCGGTGCCCCTCGCGTCGCCGGTGACCAGCGCCACCGCGAGGCCCTGGCCAGTCAGCACCCGCACGGCCGCGGCGGCCCTGGGCTTGATCGGGTCGGACACCGCCATCACCGCCGCCGGCACGCCGTCGAGGGCGACGTAGAGCGGCGAGCGGCCCTGGGCCCCCAGGCGCTCGGCATGGGGCGCCAACCCCGAGAGGTCGAGGCCGGCGAGGTGACGGGCATTGCCGACCGCGACTGCACGGTCGCCGGCCCGGCCGGCGATGCCGTGGCCCGGCACCGCCGCGACCTCGCCCACCGGCGGCAGATCCAAGCGCTTCGCCGCGGCGGCGGCCACGATCGCACGGGCGACCGGGTGCTCGGAGCGGGTCTCGAGGGCGGCGGCGGCGGCCAGCACGTCGTCGGCATCGAAGCCGGGAGCGGGGATCAGGTCGATGAGGTGTGGTCGGCCCTCGGTCAGGGTGCCGGTCTTGTCGAAGGCGACGACGCGCACGCCCTCCAGGGCCTGGAGCGCCTGCCCGCTGCGGAACAGGATGCCGCGTTCCGCCGCCCGGCCGGTGCCGACCATGATCGAGGTCGGGGTGGCGAGGCCCATGGCGCAGGGGCAGGCGATGATCAGCACCGCGACGGCGTGGACCAGGGCCTCGCCGAGGGCGGGGGCCGGCGCCAAAGCGAGCCAGGCCGCGAAGGTGGCGAGGGAGAGAGCCAGCACCGCCGGGACGAAGCGGGCGGTGACCCGGTCGGCGAGGGCCTGGATCGGGAGCTTCGCGCCCTGCGCCGCCTCGACCATGCGGACGATCTGGGCGAGCGCCGTGTCGGCCCCGACCCGCTCGACCGCGATCGTGAGCGCGCCGGTGCCGTTGACGGTGCCGCCGGTGACGGGATCGCCCGGGCCCTTCGCCACCGGCACCGGCTCGCCGGTGAGCATGCTCTCGTCGATGCGCGAGCGGCCCTCGACCACCCGCCCGTCCGCCGGCAGGCGCTCGCCGGGGCGGACGCGGACCTCGTCGCCGACCGCGAGGTCGGCGGCCGGCACCTCGGTCTCGACGCCGTCGCGCAAGCGCAAGGCGGTCTTCGGCGCGAGACCGATGAGGCGGGCTACTGCCGCCCCGGTGCGGCCCCGCGCCCGCGCCTCCAGGCTGCGGCCGAGGAGGATCAGGGTGACGATGAGGACCGAGGCCTCGAAATAGACGTGCGCCGCCCCCGCCGGCAGCAGGCCGGGACTGAGGGTCGCGACGAGGGAGAACAGGTAGGCGGCGCCGGCGCCGAGCGCCACCAGCGCGTTCATGTCCGGATGGCCGCGCACCAGCCCGGGCAGGCCGCGGGCGAAGAAGCGCCGGCCGGGGCCGAGGAGGACGAGGGTGGCGAACACAGCCTGGATGCCGGCGCTCCAGGCGCCCGGCAGGAGGCCGTGGCCGGCGAGGTGGCCCCCCATGTCGAGCACCACCACGGGGAGCGAGAGCAGGGCCGCGAGGATCAGGTCGCGGGTCAGCGCCTCGGCCTCGCGGGGTTTTTCGGGCGTCGCCATCTCCACCGGCACCGGGCGCGGCTCGTAGCCGGCATCCCGGATGGCGGCTTCGAGGGCGTCCGGCGGCACGAGGCCGGCGGGGTGGCGCACGGTGACCCGGCCGGTGGCGAGGTTGGCGCTCGCCTCGCGGACGCCGGGCACGGCCTTCAGCACCCGCTCGACGCGGCCGGTGCAGGACGCGCAGGTCATGCCCTCGACGGCGAGTTCGCTCACCGCCTCCGGCACGGCGTATCCGGCGCCCTCGACCGCCTCGGTGAGCGCCGTCGGGTCGTTGTCGGGGGCGAGGTCGAGGGTGGCGCGGCCGGTGGCGAGGTTGACGGCGACGGCCTGCACGCCCGGCACACGGCTCAGCACCCGCTCGACGCGGCCGGTGCAGGACGCGCAAGTCATGCCCTCGACGGGCAGGGTGAGGCGGCGGGCGGGTGCGGTCATGGTGCGGTCTCCCACGCAGCATGTGGGGTGCGGGGCGGCTCCGCGACACGGCCGGGATCGCCGCCGCGCCCTGCAGCGCGAACATGGTTTCGCCGTCCTCAAGCCTCAGAGCGCGGAGCGAAGCGGGAGCGGGCGATGATCGGGCGGGTTGTGGCGGCGGTGGCGATGCTGTGCGGCGGGGCGGGGGCGGCGCTGGCGCATCCGCATGTCTGGGTGCAGGCCCGGGCCGAGCTGGTGCTCGACCAAAAGCGCAACCTCGTGGCGGTCCGCGAATCCTGGACCTTCGATCCGGAATATTCCGCCTTCGCGGTGCTGAACCTCGATTCGAAGCGCGACGGCGTGCCCGATCAGCCCAAGCTCGACGCGATGGCGGCCGAGCGCCTGGAGGCGATGGCCGAGACCGCATATTTCACGCAAGGAAAGCTCAACGGCCGCCCGCTGGCGCTGAAGGGCGGGCCCGCCCCGAAGGCGAGCTTTTCCGGCGGCCGGCTCACCTTCGACTTCACCCTGGTGCCGCAGGCCCCCACCGGCCCGGTGCGCAACCTGGTGATGAGCTTCGACGATCCGGATTTCTACGTCGCCTTCGGCTTCCCGCCCGGCGAGGCGGTCCGGCTGTCGGGCGGATCGGATTGCGTGCTCAGGTTCACCCGGCCGCCCCAGCAGGCGAAGGAGGGCGAGCAGCTGATCCCCGACGGGGAGGCCACCGGCACACCGGGCGCCGCGGCGGCGGCGGCCGCCGACTATACCGGGCGCCTGCTCGTCGCCTGCCCCTGATCGGGGCCCGCCTCCCTCCGGGTCTCGCCATGCGCCGGGAGCTGAGCAGGAAGCAGGGCGGGGATCACGGCGCGGAAGGTCGCCCCCTCCCCCGGGGTGCTTTCGATCACCAGCCGGCCGCGATGGCGGTTGAGAATGTGCTTGACGATGGCGAGGCCGAGGCCGGTGCCGCCCTGCTGGCGGCTCGAGGCGGCGTCGACCCGGTAGAACCGCTCGGTGAGGCGCGGCAGGTGCTCGGGGGCGATGCCCGGGCCCTCGTCGCGCACCGCGATCTCGACCTGCGGCGGCCGTCCGTCCTCCGCCGGCAGGGTCGCGAGCCGCAATTCGACCCGGCCGCCATCGCCGCCGTACTTCACGGCGTTCTCGACCAGGTTCTCGATCACCCGCAGGATCTCGTCCCGGTCGCCGAGCACGCGGTGCGGCCCCGGCCCGGCCTCGAGCGCGATGGCGACGCCGCGCTCGCGGGCGATGAGCCCGAGCGCATCGGCGATCTGGCGGGCGAGCGGACCGACATCGACCGCCTGCGTCGGCGGCACGTGGGCGCGCAACTCGATGCGCGAGAGCGACAGGAGGTCGTCGATCAGCCGGGTCATGCGCAGGGCCTGGACCCGCATGATGCCGAGGAAGCGCTCGCGCGCCTTGGCGTCGTCCCGGGCCGGGCCCTGCAGGGTCTCGATGAAGCCGAGCAGCGAGGCGAGCGGCGTGCGCAGCTCGTGGCTGGCATTGGCGACGAAATCGACCCGCATCGTCTCCAGGCGCTGGGCCGAGGTGAGGTCGCGCAGGAACAGCACCACGTTCGGCCCGCCCCGCCCGGCCTCGCCGCCCTGCATGGCGCCGATCTGCACCTCGAAGGTGCGGTCGGTCGGCACCCGCGGGGAATAGACCGTCTTCAGGGCCTCGCCGGTGCGGAGCACCGTCTCGATGCCGTCGAGCACGTCGGGATCGCGCAGCGCGAAGGAGAGCGGGTGGCGGGGCCGCAGCGAGGGCAGGAGCGCGCGGGCGGCGGCGTTCGATTCGATCACCAGGGCGCGGCGGTCGATCAGGATGACGGGGTCGGGGATGTTGGCGAGCAGGGCCTCGGCGAGGCCGTGGCGGCCCCGGCCCGGCGCGGCCTCGGCGCGCGCCACCGGCTCGCCCCGGCGCGGCGCGGCCGCGAGGCCGCCGGCGAGCAGCGCGACGAAGCCGGCGAGACCGGTGCCAAGGTCGAACCCGTGGTGCCAGGCATGGATGGCGAGGAACACCAGCACGGCGACGAGCGCCCCCCGCCAGGCCGCCCGCCGGGCGGAGGTGAGGGCGCCGGAGGCGCCGGGCAGGAACGGCGGCATCGTCGGATCGTCGGGCGGCACGTCGTCGGGCGAGCCGTCGGCGTCAGGACGTCGGCTCGCTCTCGGCATCATCGTCGGGCGCCTCCCGCGGGGTGAGGCGCGCCCGCTTGGCGATCTCATAGGCGCCGAGGGCGGCGAGCGCCACCACGAACGGGATCAGGTAGTAGCAGACCCGGAACAGCAGCAGCGCGCCGAGCACCGATTCCCGCGGCAGGCCGGAGAGGGCGAGCAGCACCGTGGCCTCGAACACCCCGAGCCCGCCCGGCGCGTGGCTGGCGATGCCGAGCATCGCGGCGAGCACGTAGATCGCCACGAAGGCCTCGAAGCTGACGCCGTGGCCGGCCGGCAGCAGCACGTAGAGCACGCCGGCCGCCGCGCAGACGTCGCCGGCGCCGACCAGCATCTGGCTCAAGGAGAGCTTCAGGCCCGGCAGCTCCAGGCGCCAGCCCCGCACCTTGACGCTGCGGCGCTTGACCGAGACCCAGGCGAGGTAGGCGACCACCGCGGCGAGCGTCGCGAGGCCGAGACCCTGGTTGAACAGGACGCTGGTATAGGTGAGGTGCGAGAGCGGCTCGGCCTCGCGGATCAGGCTGATGCCGAGCACCGCCCCCATGCCGAGCCAGAAGGTGAAGCCGGCGACGATGGTGAGCGCCGCGATGCGCCCGGGGCTGAGGCCCTGGCCGGAATAGATCCAGTAGCGCACCGTGCCGGCGGTGAGCAGCGGGAAGCCGAGGTTGAAGCTCACCGCGTAGCTGGTGAAGGAGGCGAGCGCGGTGGTGCGGTAGGGCACCTTCAGCTTGAGCTGGCGCAAGGCCAGGGCGTCGTAGCAGGTGAGGAACAGGTAGCTCACCACGACGAGGGCGATGGCGACCCCGATCTGGTTCGGCGTCGCCGCCAGGAAGGCGGTGCGCAGTTCGGCCCAGGTGACCGTCGAGACGAGCTTGCCCAGCACCCCGAGGGAGATGACGAACAGCACCACGCTGGCGAGCGTGCCGATCCAGGCGTAGCGGCGCCGGTGGCGGGCCTGCCGCGCGGCCTGTGGATCCTGCTGCGGGTCTTGAGGCGCGGGGTCGCGGCCCGGATCCTGTCCGGCAGGGTCCTCGTCGCGCGGCGTCCCGGTGCCGCCGTCGCGCAGGGGCTTGGCCTGCGCGAGGTTGTTGTCCTGCGTGGCGAAATTCATCGCGTCGGCGTCAGACCCCGCTGGTCGCCGGCGCGAGCCCGCGGCCGATCGCGGCCAGGCTCGCGCACATGGGTGCCCGGCGGCACTCCGACCGAGCCCCGCTCGCATGAGGGGCCATGTAGGCCCTCCGCCGGCGAATGACCAGCCGGACCATGCGGCAGTCCCGCATCAGCCGGCGAGTCCGAGGTGGCGGGCCGCCTCCGCGAGGCCGGCACTGATGCGAAGCGACACCGACGGGCTGGTGCAGACATAGGTCGGGCTCGGATGCGGGATCGCCACCACCGGCAGGCCGGGCCGCGCCGCGGCGAGGTCCGGCGCCAGGGTCTGGGAGACCCGGCCGGACAGGACGACGACCGCGAGGTCCGGCATCAGGGCGACGAGCGGCGGCAGGTAGGCCCGGGCCGCCCGGATCTCCCTGGTCCGCGGCGCCCGGTTGCGGGCGCCGGGCGCGTGGATCACCCACGGCACGGCGTTCCAGATCAGGGTGTCGGCGCGCGGGATTCCGGCCTGGCCCAGGAACCGGAACAGGTTGGCGGCGGTGCCGGTCGGGTTGTCGCGCGAGACGAAGGCGGTGCGGCCGGTCGCCGGGCCTGGCGTCTCGAGGAGGAGGAGCAGGCGGGCGCCGACGCCGCCGTCGAGGGGGTCGGCCTCGGGCACCGGCCGGTCCTGCTCGGCCCGGATCCGCTCGGCGAGGCGGCGCAAGGGGGCGAGGTGGGGGCTCGCCGCGACGAGGGCGTGGCGCGCCGCGACGACGCCGGGATCGGCCAGACTCTTCGGCGCGGCCGGCCCGTCGCTCACGCGAGGGTGAGCCCGTCCGGCACGGCGCCGGCGAGGCGGAAATGCTCGCGGGCGCCCTCCGCGTGCAACCGCTCGGCGAGGCCGTCGGGACCACCGAACTGGAAGCCGATCTGGCTCGTGTAAGCCGCGCAGGCCGCGTGCTTGGCCGCCGCCTCGTCCGGGGACAGGCGTACGGTGAGCGCGGGGAGGCCCGCGAAGGTCTCGCGAAACGGCTCCTTCGGGTCGGGATGGCGCACGGTATAGGGAAAATCGCGCCACCACAGGATCGGGCAGGCCGGAGCGAGGGCGGTGAGGGCGCGGACCAGCTGGACGTGGTCGACGTGGCCGCCCACTCCTTGGGGGGCGAGCAGCAGGTCGGGCGTCGCCTCGTCCATCAGGCGGGCGAGGACGGGGGCGAGGTCGTCGGCGAGCGGGTCGTCGGGCCGGGTCCCGGCGAAGAGCTCGGGCGCCGAGGCGTAGCCGCGATGCGGCGCCTCCCAGAGCGCGACGTGGACGGGCGGGCTGATCCCGAGGGCGTCGGCGGCCGCCCGGTCCTCGTCGCGGCGCAACGCCATGTAGTCGACCTCCGGCCCGAGCCCCTTGTCGAGCTGGCAGGCCAGCGCGAAGCCGGTCGGATCGGGGACGCTGGCGGTGAGCAGCGTCACCATCACCACCCGCCACCCTTCCCCCGCGAGCTGCGCCAGGGTGCCGCCGCAGGAAAAGGCGGCGTCGTCGAGATGGGGCGAGAGGGCGAGGGCTGTGGGCATCGACTTGAGAACTCAGAGAAACCAGTAGAGCGCGGGATCCCCTCTCCCGTGTGGGAGAGGGGTAGGGGTGAGGGTGACACGCTTCAGTGTAGAACGCTGAGCGTAGTCTTGGCAGCTCTACGCTGAGTGCTTCACACGGAACCGTAGCACCCTCACCCCCTACCCCTCTCCGACACGGGAGAGGGGAGGCAGAGCCTCACAACAGGTGCGGCTCCGCCCGGAAGCGGCAGCCCGGGTCGTGCGGCAACTCGGGATCGAAGCCTAAGTCCGGCCGCTCGTCCTTCACCGCGGCGTAGACCTCCATGATCTGCCGCCCCACCGCCTGCCATGAATAGACCCGCCGGCATTCCTCCAGGGCCGCCGCCGCGAGGCGGGCGCGCAAGGGGCGGTCGGTGATGATCCGGTGGAGGGCGTCCGCCAGGGCCGGCACGTCGCCGGGCTGGACCATCAACCCGTTCTCCTCGTCGCGCAGGCAGTCCGAGACGCCGACCGAGTGGGTCGAGACCACCGCCTGCCCCGCCGCCATCGCCTCCAGGATCGTGTTCGAGAACCCCTCCGCGTAGGTCGGCGAGACGAACACGTCGCCCATGGCGTAGAGGCCCGGCACCGCGTCGTACTCGGCGTAGCCGGTGAAGCGCACCTCGGCCTCCGAAAAGCCGAGATCGGCGGCGAGCGCGCGGGCCGGCTCCACGTCGGGGCCGATGCCGGAGATGATCGCCGCGAAGGGCGTGCCGCGCAGGCGCAGCAGGCTTAAACTATCGAGGAAGTCGAGCACGCCTTTCCGGCGGTCGACCCGGCCGTGATAGAACAGCCGCACCGGATCGGCGGCGTCGCCGGGCGTCCAGCCCGCCGGCGGGCGGAAGCGCGCGGTGTCGACGGCGCCCGGCACGATGGTGAAGCGATTGGGATCGCTGCCGAGCCGGTCGCAGACCTCGGCCACGAAGGAGCGGCCGCCGATCAGCAGCGCGTTGGCGTGGGCGAGCACCCGCACCATGGCGAGGCGGTGGGTCTCGCAGCACGAGCCGACCCAGTGGCCGTCGCCGCCCTGGATCGAGACGACGTTCGGCACGCCCAAGCGTTGCGAGGCGATGAGCGTGGCAAAGCCCGTGGGATAGCCGTACTGCGCGTGCAGCACGTCGAAGGGCTTTCGCGCGTGCTCGGCCGTGATGGTCTCGACCATCGTGGCGATGTCGCGCTCGAAATCGCCGCTCTCCTGCTCGCCGATCTGCTCGAGGCCGACGACCCGCACGCCGGGCACCGGCGGCGGCGGGCCGCCGCCATAGACCCTGGTACCGAAGGCGTCGCCCCGGTACTGGCTCACCATCGTGACGTCGTGGCCGGCGCCGGCGAGCTCGCGCAGCAGGTTCTGGGCGTAGACGCTCATGCCGGAGATCGCCGGGAAGTAGCGCCGGCTGACGAAACAGACCCTCATCGGCGGCACTCCCGGAGGTAGCGGAGCGAATCCGGAATCATCCGGTCGGCCCGGTGGCTCTCGCGGGACAGCTCGACGCAGACGAGTTTTTGGAAGTCGATCGCCTCGAGCGCGTCGAGCACGCCCGGCACATCCATGTCGCCCTCGCCGAAGGGCAGGTGGATGTGGGTGCCCCGCGCCATGTCCTCGATCGCCACGGTGCCGAGCCGGTCGGCGAATTCCTTGACCGCCGCGGCGGGCTCGCGCTCCTGCGTCACCAGGCAGTGGCCGGTATCCAGCGCCAGCCGGAGACCGTGCACGTCGAGGGCGGCGTAATCGTCCAGGGTCTCGACCAGCATGCCGGGCTCGGGTTCGAGCGCCGCGACGACCCGGCGCTCGGTCGCGTAGGCGACGACCTGGTCGAGACCGTCCCGCAGCCAAGTCCGGGCCTCCGCCGGATCGATTCCGGGTTTCGGGACGCCGGCCCAGAACGACACCGCCTCCGAACCGAGGATCGCCGCGATGTCGATCGCCCGGTGCAGGAACGCGACCCGGCGGGCGCGGCCGGCGGGATCGGCCGTCACCAGGGTCGGCTCGTGCTTGGCGCGCGGGTCGAGGAGGAAGCGGGCGCCGGTCTCGATCACCGAGCCGAGCCCCAAGCCGTAGAGCCGGCCGCGGATCCGCTCGGCGGCCTGCGCCCAGTTCTCGGCGAAGGGGTCGAGGTGGTGGATGTCGAGGGTCAGCGCGACGCCGTCGTAGCCGGCATCGGCGATGAGGCTCAGCGCGTCGTCGAGGCGGTGGTTGGCCGCCCCGTTGGTGTTGTAGGCGAAGCGCAGGCTCATGCCGCCCTCCCCCGGCGCTCCAGGCGGAACGGCGCGTGGTGCGATTCCGGCTCGCGGTAGAGCGGATAGAGCGGGCCGACGATCGCGTCAGCCAGCGCCACGTCGAACAGGGGCTGGCCGCCGAAGCGCTCCAGCGCCTCGGGCGTCAGGCGCACCGGCCGCAAAGATTCGCTCGCCTCCCCGAAGCGGATCAGCGGGTGGTCGCGCTCGATGAGCTTCCGGGTATTGCGCTCGCCGATGCGGTAGTAGCTCATCGTCTCGACCTCAAGACCCGGCACGATCGCCTTGACGATGCCGACGCCGCCGCCCGGCGGCGAGGCGTCGACATACAGAACGTCGAACCCTGCCGCCTCAAGCCGCTCCCGGGCGATGCGGCTGCGGTCCTGGCCCGTGGGTGCGGCCTGCGTCGGCAGGTCGGTGAAGCGCTTGGTGGAGCGCTCGGAATAGACGGTCTGCGCGAGGAAGCCCCGCAGGGTCTCGGCCGGCTTATCGATCCAGTCGAGCATCGCGGCGAGCGCCCTCCCCTCCTCCAGGTCGAGGCTCGGCAGCGCCGTCTCGATGAAGGCGTCGACGTAGCCCGGCGGCGTGATCGATCGGGCGAGGGCGAGGGGGCCGTGGCCGAAGGTCTTGCGCACCCGGGCGGCCTGGAATTCCAGGATCGCCTTGCGCAGCGCCCGCTCGCGGTCGGGGTCGCAGGCCTCGCCGCAGGCCGAGAGCGCGATCGGCGCCGGCGCCCGGGAGGCATCGATGTCGTAGCCGACGCAGTAGACGTTGGTGAAGCCGAACTGGTCGGTGGCGAATTTCGGCATCGCGCGGATGCCCAAGGCCTCCAGCCGGTCGAGCATGCCCCGCGTCTCGGGGCCCAGCCCCTCCGAGGTGTCGAGCATCACGCCCTGGTCGAGGGCGCGGAACAGGAGTCCGTTGCCGTCGCGCTGCAGGAGTTCGAGCAGCCCGTGGCCGAGGGCGAACTCGACGTCCGGCCCGGCGCCGAGGCCGTTGGTGATGAGGTTGGTGAAGGGCTGGTAGCCCGGCGACAGCTCGAAATAGTCGGTCGCCGCGAGATCAAGCGGCATCAGCACCGTCTCGCCCGTGCGCGCCCGCACCGTGCCGGTCCATTCGAGCACGGTGTCGCGGTTCACGGGACTCCCCGCCGGCAGGCCGAGGGTGAGCGGATCGGCGACGGAGGTCGCGCCGAACACCCGCACGAGGTCGTGGTAGCTGCCGCGCTCCTTCTTGCGCGGGATCAGCGCCAGGCTCGGCATCAGGTTCTCGGCGATCTCGGCCACCGAGCCGATGATCGCCTCGTCGTCGGTGGCGCCGTAGCCGATGCCGCTCGGCATCGCGCCGACGAAGTACGGGTCCTCCAGGAAAAGCGACACGAACCAGCACGGCACCCCGGTCCGGTCGAGGGGCGCCAGGGGGAAGCCGACGATTCGGCCCGGCGGCAGCACGTCGAGATAGGCGCGGACGGCATCCGGCAGGCGCTCGGGCAGCCCTTCGATGACGCGGCTCTGGCCGTACGAGTAGGGGCGGGGTGCGGCGGGTCTGTCCACGAGCGGTGAGACTCCTCGGAGGCCGTCAGGCGGCCGGCGCGACGGGGGATTGTTCGGGCAGATGCGAGGGAGAGGCGGCGTAGGCGCGGGCGAGCAGCCGCATCGTGTGCAGGTCGCGCGCGGCCGACCACGCCGCGCGTCCGCTGGGATCGCGCAAGGCGCGCCCGAAGGCCCGCACCTGCTCCAGGAACGGCGAGGCCGCGGTGTCGAAGGAGAGCGGACGCGACTCGCCGGTGGCGCCGTCGGTGAAGGTGACGCTCCCGCCCGCCTCCTGGCCCATCGTGTTCTGCGCAACCAGCAGGCCCTTGGTGCCCACGATCTCCAGGCGTCGGCGCGGCAGCGCGTCGGGGCAATTGTAGGCGACGTGCAGGCTCGCCAGCACGCCCGAGCCGGTCCGGCCGATGAGGAGCGCGCCGTCGTCGACGGCGTAATCCTGCGCCCGCGCCTGGGTCAGCGCGGTGACGTCGAGGATCGGCTCGTCGAGGAGGAAGTCGGTCAGGTCGAGGCCGTGGGGGGCTAGGTCCATCAGCGCGCCGCCGCCGGCCTGGGCCTGGTCGATGCGCCAGTTCTGCTGCCCGGGAATCGCCGTCCAGCCCCGGTCGAGCCAGCAGGCATAGACGATGCGCACGCCGGTGACGGTGCCGACCCGCCCAGTTCGGATCTCGTCGCGGAGCAGGCGGTGGGCCGGGTGATGGCGCTGGTCGAAGGCGGTGCCGTAGAGCGCGCCGGTGCGGGCGACCGAAGCCGCCATCGCCTCGGCGTCGGCCAAAGCCGCCGCCATCGGCTTCTCGCACAGGATCGCCTTGCGGGCTTCAGCCAGCGCCTCGACGGCGCCGCGATGGAGGTGGTTGGGTGTCGCGACGTAGACCGCCTCGACCTCGGGCTCGGCCAGCAGCCCGGCGAGGTCGGCATGGCCCCGCGCGCCGAGATCGGCGGCCGCCGCCCGAGCCTCCGCGCCGGGGTCGCAGATTGCGACGAGGCGGTGCCCTGCGGCCCGGATCGCCGGCGCCATGAAATCCCGGGCGACCCAGCCGAACCCGACGATGCCCCAGCCGATCGACTCCGACATCACCAGCGCTCCGGCAGGTCGACGAACTCGCGGATGCGGGCGCGGTCGACGGTCTCGGGGCCGGCCTCCAGGGTCTCGGGCCCCTCGGAGTGCATCGGGTAGGTGGCGCGGGCGGCGTACTCGTCGCGGTAGCGCTCGGACGGCCAGGCGATCGCGTAGCCCCCGGCCGGATCGGGCGCGTAGAGCGGGTTGAGCCGTAAGTGCGCGCCCTCCCGCGGCAGGGTCAGCCCGTCGACGAGGGGCCGGGGCGCCGGCCGCATGCCGGGGCCGCAGACGACCGAGAAGGCCTCGACGTGATCGAGGGCGGCGGGCTCGGCCGGGACCGGGGCGCGGGCCTCCACCAGCGCGCGGGTCAGCTCGTCGTCATCGTAGACGAGCCCGTCGGGAAACAGCTCCGCGATCTCGGCCGCCGAGACCGCGTGCCCGGACGAGAAGCCGGGCCGGGCGCTGTTGTGGACGTGGCTCAGGGCCAGCCACCCCTCCTCGCCGGCAGTCTTGCGCAGACAGTCGAGGATGCGGGCCTTCTCGGGCAGGAAGTAGAACGCGTCGTGGCACATCACGAGGTCGACGGGCGCCTGATCGATCGGCCAGTGCGGACCGGCGGCATCGAAGCAGACGAGCTGCGGCCGCTGCCCGGCGACCCAGTGGCGGGCGACCCAGAGCTTGGCGAAGACGACGTCTCCCCCCGACACACGCACCCCCCGCCCCTGCAGCTCGCGCAGGTAGTGGCCGATGCCGCAGGCGAGCTCGAAGGCGCAAAGGGGCTTGTTCCAGTGCGCCTCCAGCAGGGCGAGGCCGGCGAGGTAGGTCGGGTCGGTCCAGCGATGTACGAAATAGTCGCCGACCCGGCCCCAGCCGAGGCGGGCGCAGGCCTCGCGCAGGGAGATGTACTTCATCTCGCGCACGAGGTCGCGCAGGGCGGCCGGGTCGGCCTTCGGGCCGGTCCACCAATCGTCCTGGTCGGCGAGCAGAAGTTCGAGGGCGTGGCCGGGCGCGCCCTTGTCGAGATGGCCCAGCACTTCACCCACCAGACCGTCGCGCCCGACTCGCAGGTAGGGAATGCCGTCGACCACCGGCCAGCGCGGGCCGCGCTTGCCCTCGCGCAGTGAGTGGGGCGTGTCGTGGTGCAGCGCCTCGCCGGTGACCGGCGAGAGGAGCCCGAACGGGATCACGGATGCGTTTCCTCGCGGCGCCCACCCGAGAGCAGGCTCTGACGTGAGATAGAGCGCGGGCGCGGACGCCTAGAGGGGGCGTGCGGACGCCGAAGGGCGTCCGGCCCGATCCTCACGGCAACTGCATGTCGGCGAGCACCCGATCGTGAAAACCCTTCACGGGGCCGTCATGGACCAGCGCCATCTCGCCCAGGACCGTGTCCATGGTGAGCGAGGCCGCGCGCAGGTGCTGGGCGATCTGCAGAACCCGGTCGATCACGTCGGCGGCGTGGAAGGCGCGGCCCTCCGCCGTGCGATCATCCGCCAGGATCCTTCGCGAGGAGGCGACGGTGGAGCGCAACGGCTCGTCGAGTTCGGACAAGGCCCGCTCACTCAATCCGGCAATCACCGAATCGAGGTGGTCGCCGAGCAGGATCTCGCCGGTGAAGCCGGCATCCGGCATCAGGGCGTTGTGCAGGTGATGAGCGAGGGCCGCCACGAACACCGTCGTCGGGTCGGCGCCGTAGAACGGGCTCAAGGCGACGCCGTAGACCGCCACCACCAGGCAATGCTCGGCGTGGTTCTCCGGCGGTTCGAGCAGGATGCGCGGCTTGCCCGGGCAGGTCACGCCGGCCCGCGGCTGGTCGGCCTGGAGCAGGGCGAAATGCGGCAGGGGACCGGGCGTCCAGTCCCGCGGCGCGGCGAGGCAGGCGCGCAAGGCTCTCGCGAGGGCCGGATCGAGCGGCCCCGCCACCTCGTCGAAGCCCCGCACCAGCACGGCGGAAGCTTGGGTCTGCGAGAGGCCGGCGAGGCTGAGAAAAGCAGCATCGAGATCACCGAGGCGGGAGGCGGCGAGCGCCTTGGCGGTGATGTCGAGGGCGAGCGCCTCCGGGTCGGCCCCGCCGGTCAGGGCGGCCCAGGCCTGGAGGAAGAGCCGCTCAGCGATCGAGCCGCTGCGCCCGGCGGACCGGACGCGCTTGATGTCGTTGAGCTCGACGAGGAGCTCGCGCTGGGAGAGCGGGGCATGAGCCCCGCCCGCCGCGTCTGGGTTGCCGGCCATCCCTAGTGGACGCCGAGCCAATCGAGCAGCATGCGCTCCTGCGCACCGAAGGCGTGCTCGGGGCCATGGCCGTTCTTGACCATCGGCGCCTTGAAGAACAGCGACAGCTGCTCCTGCACGCCGCCGTCGCCGCGCTTCTTGGCAAGGTCGAGCACGCGGGCAATCTCGATCACCAGCGGGGCGGCCAGGATCGAGTCCTTGCAGAGGAAGTTGACCTTGATCTGCATCCGCTGACCGAGGAAGCCGGTGATGTCGATGTTGTCCCAGGCTTCCTTGTCGTCGCCGCGCGGGCGATAGTAGTGGATGTGGACCAGGTGATCCTCGACCGGATAGCCGAGAATTGAGTCCAGCACCGTGCCCTTGGTGTTGAGCTTGGACTGCAGCGAGTCCTTGTCGTTCAGCGCCAGGCCGTCGCGGTTGCCGAGGATGTTGGTGGAGAACCAGCCGTCGACGTGGAGCGCCCGCGACTTGAGGGCCGGGGCCAGCACCGTCTTCATCATCGTCTGGCCGGTCTTGCCGTCCTTGCCGGCGACCGGGACGTTCATCTGCTTCGCCAGATCGACGAGCGCCGGCACGTCGGCGGCGACCGACGGCGTGAAGTTGGCGTAGGGGATGCCGTTCTTGATCGCCGCATAGGCGTAGAGCATCGCCGGGCTGATCGCCTCGTCGCTCGAATCGAGCCCGCGCTCGAAGGCGGCGGCGGAGTTCAGCGTCGGGTCGTCGAGGTCGGGCCAGCGCTCGGTCGAGGCGAGGTTGACCACCACCACGTCGTCGACGCCCGACTCCTCGCGGAAGCGCTTGAGGTCGTCGGCGATGCAGTCGACCGCCTCGCGGTGGTCCTTGGCGACGATGCGGTTGCCGCCGTCGATGTTCTTGCAGAACTTGGCGCTGCCGACCGCCGGCCACGGCTTCATGCCCTTGAGGACCTGGGCGCCGTTCTCGATGTCCTGCTTGGTGAGCACGCCGTGGCCGGTCGCCGCAGCGCCCAGATCGTCGCCGTTGAGGTCCCAGCCGCCGAAGACGAGATCCTTGTACCCGACCATTCCGGCCACCGCGTGGCCCGCAAGAGGCAGACCGTCGAGACGATTCGAACCGGACTTGATCATCTCGATGCCGGCGATGGCGGTGGTGGCGACAGCCCCACCCATCCCGACGAAAGCGACGCCAACGCGCCGACCGGGCTGCATGCTCATCGGTAGGGTTTGTCCTCTTCATGGCCCGCGGACCCCGGGCGGGGCGCCGGGGCAATCGTTCGCCCACTCCGCGTGGCGACTGGAAATGCCCCGGGGAGTATTTGGTTCCGGCGCATGCGCGATTTTTTCGCGCCCGAGCGATCACACCGGGCGGCTCGGCGAGCGCGCGCCGAAGGTCTCGTTAACCATCCGGAGGGAACCGGTGCCGCAAAATGGCCCCACGCCCTGCCGCGGCCTCGTCCCATTCTGGTCACACCGGACGGCCAGAGGTGCCGGCGAGCGAAGCACGAAACACGGCGCGGCCCTCAGGTTCGGACCCGCGCCAAGGACAAAAGGTTGGAGATGGGGGTTTACCCGGAGCCGGCGCGCTGCGCCGACGACGCTGGCCGACTCGTGCCCGAGACGGGCACCGACACCATCCGCTGGCTCGATGCCCGCGAAGGCCACCATTCTGGATCACGCGGCCGGGCCCTGTCCCTGGCCGCCTCGCTGAGCCGCAAGGCCGCAGCAGTGCTCGCCGTCGGCGTCGCCTTCGCGGCCTGCCTGCCGCAGGACGCCGTCGCCCCGGCGGCGGAGGCGCATGACCGGATCGACTTCTCAGCCCCCCGCCCGCACGCGGCGTCCCGCGGCCTGACGCCGGACTGGCCGGGCCCGGCCCTGGTCGAGGAGACCCCGAGCACGACGGCCCTGATCCGGGACGACCTCGAGCGCCTGCGTGAGGAACTGCGGGCAACGCTGGAGATGCGGGACGAGGCGCGCCCGAGCGGCGACACGCCCTTGGGCGACGACGCGCCCGGCGCCATGGCCACGCTGCCCCAGGAGGACGCGCCGCTGCAGGACGCCCCATTGTCCCGGGAGGATTCCCCGTCCGTCGAGATCGCCCTGCCGGAAGTCGCCGCGTTGCCGGAGGTGACGCCGGACGGCCTGGTGGTCTTCGGCGACAAGAAGGTGCCGCAGGCCCTGGTCGAGACGATCGTGCGGGCCGCCCGCGAGACCGAGACCGATCCGGTCTACCTGATGGCGCTGGCCGACAAGGAATCGAGCTTCCAGCCGAGCGTCCGGGCCGCGACCTCGACGGCGGAGGGGCTGTTTCAGTTCCTCACCGGCACGTGGCTCGAACTCCTGCGCAGCTTCGGCGCCAAGCACGGCTACTCGGCGGAAGCCGAACTGATCGAGAAGCGCGGCGGCACGCTGGTGGTCCTCAAGGAGGCCGACCGGCGCCGGGTGCTGGCCCTGCGGCGCGATCCCTACGCGGCGAGCCTGATGGCCGGCGAGATGATGAAGCGCGACCGCAGCCGGGTGGAGCAGCGCCTCGGGCGCGACCTCACGACGACGGAATGCTACTTCGCGCATTTCCTGGGCGCCGCAAGCGCCGGCAAGTTCATGGAATTGACGGCGGAGAAGCCGCACCAGCCGGCTCAGGCGTCGTTCCGCGCGGCGGCGAAGGCCAATCGCAGCCTTTTTTTTCGTCGCGAGGGCCGGAAGACGCGCAGCCTGACGGTCGCCGAGGTCTATGACAGACTCGACGGTATGATCGATCAGCGCCTCGGCCTGTATCAACCGGTCGCGGCGATCGCGGAGCAGATCGACACGCGGCGCCCGAGCGATGCCCCGCCCGCGGCCCTGAGCCAACTGCCTTGATTCATTTCCCAGGCCTCAGTGTGAGCGAAGCGGCCAGGGGGACGGCGCACGGGAAGGACGGCCCGTCGCCTCGGAACACTGCGATAACCCGGGATGCGCCGGCCGGTTCCGGCCCGTTCGGGATTTTTTAACCGGTTTCCGGGAGCGCCTCGTGCTCCCGCACCGGCAGCTGGAAGTACAGGTGGGCGACGCCCGGCAGGCCGCGGCGGATCGCATCGCGCAGATCGGCAGTGGCGCGGCGCAGATCCTCGCCGGAGAGGCCGGGGGCGAGGTCGAGGGTGACGGCGAGCAGCACCGTGCCGGGGCCGAGCTGCAGGCTGCGCATCCGCTCGATCCGCACCACCCGGGGATCGGCCGCGAGGATCTCGCTCGCCTGCGCGATCACCCGCGGCGAGGCGCTCTCGCCGGTGAGCAGGCTGCGGGTCTCGCGAAACAACACGCCCGCGGTGGCGATGAGCAGGCAGCCGATCGCCACCGAGGCGACGCCGTCGCCCGGCGGCCAGCCGAGGAAGCCGCTCGCGACCACGCCGAGGAGGGCGAGGCCGAGGCCGATCAGCGCCGCCCCGTCCTCCAGGATGATCGCGAAGGTGCTTGGATCCTTGCTGCGGGTCACCGCCGTCCAGAGCGATTCGCGGGCGAAGCGGGCCCGCATCTCCCGGCGCGCCGTGCGGAACGACAGCCCCTCGAAGACGCCCGACAGCACGATCACCCCGACATTGACCCAAGGCGCCGTCATCGGCTTGGGATGGTGCAGCTTCTCGACGCCCTCGTAGACCGCGTAGGCGCCGCCGAGGCTGAAGATCAGCAGGGCGACGACGAAGGACCAGAAATACAGCTCCAGCCCGTGCCCGAAATTGTGGCTGTCGTCGGCCGGGCGGGCGGCGCGCCGCATCCCGTAGAGCAGCAGGCCCTGGTTCCCGGTATCGACGAAGGAATGCACGGCTTCCGTGAACATCGCCCCCGACCCGGTATAGGAGGCGGCCGCGAGCTTGGTGACCGCGATGGCGAGGTTGCCGGCGAGCGCGGCGTAGACGACGAGCTTCGATCCGGTGGGTGCCAACGCGCGATACCTGCTCGACGAGATGCTCGATTTCTCCCACCCACGGCCTCATCCTGAGGTGCGAACGGAGTGAGCCTCGAAGGAGGCCTCCGGTGCTCGCAGCGATAGCTGGAGGCCTCCTTCGAGGCCGCTACGCGGCACCTCAGGATGAGGTCGTGGGTGGGTCGGGGGAAAGACGCCTGAGGCGCCCGCGTTCCCGGCGGGATCCGCCTAATGCCCCCCGGCCGGCGCCGCCCCGCCCCGCTTCACGGTCTTGAGAATCATCGCGAGCGGCACCGCGCAGGCCGAGACCAGGGCAAGCGCCCAGAACACGTCGATATAGGCGAGGAAGGCGGACTGGGTCAGGACCTGCTGGCCGATCCAGGCGACAGCCTGGTTCTGCGCGTCGACCGTGCTGGCGCCGCGGGTGGAAAAGAACTGTGTCGCGGCGCGCAAGGTCTCCTGATAGGCCGGCTCCGTGGGGACGATGTGCTCGACGAGCCGGCTGGTGTGGAATTGCTGGCGGTAGGCCAGGATGTTCTGGGCGAGCGACACCCCCATCGAGCCGCCGACGTTGCGCGCGACGTTGATCAGCGCCGAGGCCTGGTCGGTCTGGTCCTTGGTGATCCCCTCGTAGGAGGCCGCCGTGATCGACAGGAAGATCATCGGCAGGCCGATGCCGATATAGACGCGCGACCAGACGAAGAAGCCGAAGTTGAGGTCACCGTAGAGGTTGGTCAAATCAACCATCGCGAAGGCGATGATGGTGGCGCCCGTGGCGATGAGGTATTTCGGCTGGATGTATCCGGAGACGCGGCCGATCACGAACATCATCACGCAGGTGACGATGCCGCCGGGCGACAAGGCGAGGCCAGCCCAGGTCGCGGTATAGCCGAAGTAATCCTGCAGGAGCTGCGGCAGGAACTGCGTGGTCGCGATCAGGATGGCACCGGTGGCGAGCATCACCAGGAAGCAGGAGCCGAACTGGCGCTGGCCGAGCAGGCGCAGGTCGATGACCGGGTTCTTGTGCTTCAGCTCCCACGGGATCATCGCCATGAACGACACCACCGCCAGGCAGGCGAAGACGATGATCAGGGTCGAGCCGAACCAGTCCTTGCGCTGGCCCTCGTCGAGGACGACCTCGAGCGAGCCGAGGAAGGTTGCCACTAGGATGAAGCCGACGATGTCGAAGCGCACGCCCTCCCGGCGCAGGCGCTTCCGCTCCTCGATCGCTGATTTCGGGTCCTGCACCAGCCACCAGATCAGGAACAGCGCGACGGCGCCGACCGGTGCGTTGATGAGGAAGCACCAGTGCCAGGAATACTGGTCGGAGAGCCAGCCGCCCAGCGTCGGCCCGACCACGGGGGCCACCACGATGGCGACGCCGTAGAGGGCGAAGGCCTGTCCGCGCTTCTCCGGCGGGAAGGAATCCGCCAGGATCGACTGTGCCAGCGGCGCCATGCCGCCGCCGCCGAGCCCCTGGAGCACCCGGAAGAAGAGGAGCGATTCGAGGCTCCAGGCGAAGCCGCACAGAATCGACGACACCGTGAACAGCGCGATCGCCGCCATGAAGAAGGCTTTGCGGCCGTAGCGCTTGGCGAGGAAGCTCGACGCGGTCAGCACGATCGCGTTGGCGACGAGATAGCTCGTCACCACCCAGGCCGCCTCGTCGGGACCGACCGCGAGGCCGCCCGAGATGTAGCGCAAAGCCACGTTGGCGATGGTGGTGTCGAGCACCTCCATGAAGGTGGCGATCGCCACCACCATGGCGATGATCCACGGGTTGTGGTCGCCGGCGGCGCTGTCGGCGGGGTTCTGACCGCTCACGGCACGATCTCCGGACTTTAGCGGACGCGCACCGTCGGCACGATCGATAGGCCGGGGCCGATCGAGACGTCCTGCGGCCAGTTCTCGACCGTGATCTTCACCGGCACGCGCTGCACCACCTTGACGTAGTTGCCGGTGGCGTTCTCGGCCGGCAGCAGGCTGAAGGCGGTGCCCGAGCCCGGCTGCACCGAGGCGACCTTGCCGGTGATCTTGTGGTCCGGATAGGCGTCGATCTCGACATCGACCGGCTGGCCGGGCCGCATGTCGGTGATCTGGGTCTCCTTGAAGTTCGCCGTGACCCAGATGTCGTCGGGCACGAACATGCTGAGCGCTTGTCCTGCCTGGGCGAACTGCCCGACCGCGCCGGTGAGGCGCACCACCCGGCCCGCCTGCGCCGTCGTGACCGTGGTGTAGGCGAGGTTCAGCCGCGCCTGCGCCACCTGGGCCCGCGCCTGGGCGAGGCTCGCCTCTGCGCCGGCCTTCTGGGCCTGTAGCGAGCCGATCTGGCGCTGCGCCACCGTCACGGCGGCGCTGGCGCGGTCGAAACTCGCCTGCTGCTGCTGCAGGTTCGAGGTCGATTGCTGCGATTGCTGCACCGAGCCGGCGCCGCGCTGGGCGAGGTCCTGGTAGCGGGCGGCGTCCTGCTTGGCGAATTGCAGCGCGGCCTTCGCCTGCTCGACCTGGGCCCTGGCCTCCTGGATGCTGCCCTGCTGCGCCTGGATCTGCGCCTCGAAGCCCTGGATCTGGGCCTGGGCCGACTGGACCTGCGCCTGCGCCTGCTGGAGCGCCACCTCGTAGTCGCGGGTGTCGATCTGGAACAGCACCGCGCCGGCCTCGACGTGCTGGTTGTCGGTCACCGGCACGGCGGTGACGTAGCCCGACACCTTGGGCGCGACCGCGAACTGGCGCGCATCGACGAAGGCGTCGTCGGTGCTCTCATAGGGATGGACGAAGGTGAGCCAGTACCAGTAGCCGCCGGCCGCCGCGAGGAGCAGCACGACCGCACCGAGGACGAACCAGAGCGGGTGACGCTTGATCAGGCCCGGCCTCTTCGCCTTGCCGTCGTCATCCTGTTCGTCGGAATCCTTGCCCTCGGCCTCCTGGTCCTTGCCCTCGGCCTCGTCCTGCGGCGTGTGCTCGCGCAGGGCACGGGTGTTCTCCTGCAAGGCGCGCGTGTTCTCGGCGCGCGCCGAGTCTTGTCTCGCAGAATCTTGTGGTGTGGGATCTTGCCGCGCCACGACGGGCGCCGGCGCGTCCCGCCCGACTGGGGCCTCCGCCCGCGACTGATCGTCCAGCATGTCGTGAATTCCGCGCGACGGTCCGAACGGACCGGGCAAGGCGCCCGCCTCGGCCTGGAAGACGCCGGGGCGACGGCACTAGTTCCGCATTGCGGCAAAAAACCCCTCGGGGTGACCGGGATGGAAACCCGGCCCCCGGTCGTCCGTGGGCATCCCTTCATCGACGTTCCCGGGAACGGCTACGCTCGGCGGACGTTGAGGCATGAAGAGCGGGGCCTTTCGCGACAGCCCACTGCGCGTCGTCCCGGAGGATGCTGCCATGAGTACTGGTACGCCGTTGCCCAATACCAATCCGGCCGATTCGTCCCCCTACGGCTCCCCGCCCGATCCGCTCGCGCGTCTCACCGCGATGAGCGCGGTGCTCGCCCGCAACTGGTGGCTGATCGCGCTGCGCGGTGCCTTCGCGATTCTGTTCGGGATCGTGGCGCTGATCGCGCCCGGCGCCACGTTGCTGACCCTGGTGATCTTCTTCTCGGCCTACATGCTGGTCGACGGCATCGCCGAGATCGTGGCGGCGGTACGGGCGGCGGAACGGCACGAGCGCTGGGGCTACCTGCTCGCCGCCGGCCTCCTCAATATCCTGGTCGGCGTGCTCGCCTTCCTGATGCCGGGCAGCACGCTCGTCGCCTTCATCTACCTCATCGCCGCCTGGGCGCTGGTGACCGGCGGCCTGATGATCGCCGCGGCGTTCCGGCTCCACCTCGACCACGGCCGCTGGTGGCTGGCGATCGGGGGGGTACTCTCGGTGCTGTTCGCGATCGCCCTGATCGCCAGCCCGGTCCTGTCGCTCCTAGTCCTCACGTACTGGATGGGCGGCTACGCCATTGCCTTCGGGGTGTTCATGCTGATCCTGGCCTTCCGGCTGAGGAGCCGGTTCATCGGGACGGGCGGGACGATGCGGACGGTGTGATGCGACGCCAAAACCCTCCCCCCTCTGCGGGCTAGCGGATTCACACATCGCTGATGGAGAGCCTGAGGTTGGCGCCTCGCTTTCTGGCCTGGAACTCCTTCCAGCCCTCC
>NZ_JBEXZS010000088.1:0-25060 GCF_040593685.1 Methylobacterium sp. EM32
GTGCTCATGCGGGGCTCCGGGGGCCGGGACCGGCGCCGATCCGCCGTCCTGCCGAAGTTCTAGGGGCGTGACGCTTTAGGAACATTTAGCGAACATAGCCGCCCTGGGCAACGCCGCTACAATCGTTGCCGTGACAGCGCGGCCGTTCCGGCTGGGGGAACGTCTGCGATGGGCGACGCAGCCGCGCCAGGGCGCGACAAAACATCATCCGCCGGCAGCGTTTCTTCTGCCATCAGCATCGCGAAAACACTCGCGCATCACCATATGCCATGGTAGAGAACAAATGTGGAACCGGCCGATTCCCCCGCCCGTCCGGAGCCGCTGTCAGCAGGTGAGATCGATCGAGATGAGCGCAACCACGGACAAGCAGATCGCGGACATCCTCGCCACCTACGGCGAGCCGCTGGCTGGCAACGTCTGGCGCGTGCAGGGCACCGCCGTGATCTACCACAAGGCCCTGGAGCGGATCGCCGTGCAGGCCCGCATCCGCTTCGACGCCCCGGTGATCGTGCGGGCCGAGCGGGACGAGGCGGTGATCCTGGTGACCGGGCACATGCCGGGCCCGAACGGCGACCGCACGGAGTGGTCGATCGGCGAGGCCTTGATCGGCGTGAACTACCGCGTCTCCGGCAAGCAGGCGGCCTACGTCTTCGCCATGGCGGAGAAGCGGGCCAAGGACCGGGTGATCCTCAAGCTCGCCGGCCTGCACGGCCTGCTCTATTCCGAGGACGAGGCCGACGAGTTCAAGGCGAGCCGGCCCGACTTGGTGGCGGCGAACCAGTCGCGCCGGCCCGAGCCGGTGCGCGAGCCGCAGGAGACGGAGGAGAGCGACCGGGAGAGCGGGGCCGCGAACGACGCCGACCTCCGCGCCGGCGAGGAAACGGGCCGGGCCGAGGCCGGTTCGTCGGAGGCGGACCTGACCGCCCGCATCGACCAGGCCCAGTCGATCAACGCGGTGACCGACCTGATGCTCGCGCCCGAGACGCAAGCGGCGCTCGCCGCGATGCCGCCGGGCGTGCGCGACGAGGTGCGCGAGCACGCCAAGGCCCGGCTCGTCGCCCTCGGTTGGCCGGCCCGCAGCAACGCCAAGCCGCGCAAGGCCGCGGTGGCGTGATCGCCGGACCGGTGCAATCCGACAAGGGCCCCCCGCTCGCGCGGGCGGCCCTTTCTGTTTGCCCATCCCGCACCTGACCGGATCGTGACCGTGGACGGCCCGCGTTCGCGCTTGCCCTGGCGGCTCCCGCACGCAAGATCGCGCGCCGGCGCGAACGGGCGCCTGGGACGGGAGGATACCGGATGGCGACGAGCGACGACGCGCGGACGAACGACCTCGAGCAGCTCGACGGTCTGGTGATCCCGCCGTTCTCCCGGCGCGGCTTCGTGATGACGAGCCTGATGACCGGGCTGACGCTCGCCACCACCCGGGTCGAGGCGCAGGCCATCCACACCGACGAGGCCGGCATCGTCGCCGGCGAGGTGCGGATCCCGGTCGGCGACGGGCCGATGCCGGCCTACCGGGCGATGCCTGATGGAGCCGGCCCGTTCCCGATCGTGCTGGTGGTCGAGGAGATTTTTGGGGTCCACGACTACATCAAGGACATCTGCCGGCGCCTCGCCAAGGCCGGCTACACCGCGGTGGCGCCGGAGCTCTTCGCCCGCCAGGGCGACGTCTCGAAGATGACCGACGTGCAGCAGATCGTCCGCGAGGTGGTCTCGAAGACCCCAGACGCGCAGGTGATGGGCGACCTCGACGCCACCGCCGCCTGGGCCGCCGCCGAGGCCAAGGGCGACGCGGGCAAACTCGGCATCACCGGCTGGTGCCGCGGCGGGCGCACGGTGTGGCTCTATGCCGCCCACAGCGCCAACCTGAAGGCCGGCGTCGCCTGGTACGGCAATTTCGGCGGCAACCGCACCGGCATCCAGCCCAAGACCGCCGCCGACGTGATCCCGGACATCCGCGCGCCGATCCTCGGCCTCTACGGCGCCGCCGATACCGGCATCCCGGTCGCCGACGTCGAGAAGGCGCGGGACGCCGCGAAGGAAGCGGGCAAGACCGTCGACATCGTGATCTTCCCGGACGCGCCGCACGGCTTCCACGCCGATTATCGCCCGAGCTACCGCAAGGGGCCAGCGGAGGAGGGCTGGGGGCGGATGCTGGCGTGGTTCCGCGACCACGGCGTCGCCTGATTCGCGGTCCGGCGCTCGGCTCGCTCTTGCATTGCCGCAACACCTCGGAAAGGATGCGCGCAGGGTCCCAGGAGCTATGCAACCAGTGGGCCGCAAGCTCGTTCCCTGCACATGACCGAGTCCAGCGCCGCCGCGAAGACCCAGCCCGTGATCCTGGTCGTCGAGGACGAACCGGAGGAGCGTTTCCTCGCGGCCACGCTGCTGGAGGAAACGGGCTTCCGCGTCATCGAGGCCGAGACCGCCGAGAAGGCGCTCGCCATCCTGCGCGAGCGCGGCGACGAGGTGAACGTCGTCTTCTCGGACGTGCGCACCCCGGGCCAGATCGGCGGGTTCGAGCTGGCGCGCATCATCGGCGTCACCTGGCCGCGGGTCCACGTGCTGCTCACCTCCGGCGATGCCGGCGACCAGCCGAGCGACCTGCGGATGTCGGCCACCTTCATCCCCAAGCCCTGGCGCGCCCTCGACATCCTGACCCTGGTCGAGCAGGCCGCCGGCTACCACACCGGCGGCGACGCGCACTGAGCGTCACCTGACCTCGAAGATCCCGTCGACCTCGACGCTGGCATTGGCCGGCAGGCTGGCGACGCCGATCGCCGTGCGTGCGTGGTGCCCGGCCTCGCCGAACAGCTCCGCCATCAGGTCCGAGGCGCCGTTGACCGCCTTCGGCACGTCGGGCCAGCCTTGTTCCACCTGCACGAAACCGCCGAGGCGATGGCAGCGCACCACCCGGTCGAGGTCACCGTCGAGGGCGAGGCTCAAGGATGCGAGCAGGTTCAGCGCGCAGATCCGCGCCGCTTCCTGACCCGTCGCGATGTCGGTCACCGGGCCTGTGAAGCGCACCTCGCCCTCCCACTCGCAGATCTGACCGGCGAGCCACAGCGTCGTGCCGATGCGCGAGAACGGCAGGAAGGCGCCGCGGGGCGCGGGGACGCGCGGCAGGGCGAGGCCGAGGGCGGCGAGGCGGCGGGCGGGCTCGCCGCGCAGGGTGGGGGCTTGGGTCATCGACAGGTCTCGGGGTTCTTCGCGGATCAGTAGTTGCGCGCGCCGGGGATCGGCGGCGGGACGACGAAGACGCCGCCGGGGGCGGCTGGCGGTGCGAGACCCGGCCCGTAGGGCGGGGGGCCGTAGCGATCGTAGCGGTCGTAGCGGTCCGCCCGGGCGCGGTCGTCCCACCGGCGATCCGCGTCCCGGCGGTCGCGGTCGTCCCAGTCGCGGCGGCGGCCGTCATCCCTGTCCCGGTCGCGGCGCCGGGGCATGATCTCGTCCGGATCGCGGCTGCCGAATTCCCGCCGGTCGCGGTCGCGCGGGCCGTCATCGTCGTCGGCGAGAAAGCGCGGGCCGTCCGCGTCGCGTGAGCCGTAGCCGTCGTCCCACTGCGCCGCGGCGGGACAGGCGAGGAAGCCGGCGAGCAGGGTCGCAGCGAGCACGAATCTCATCGGGAAAGGGCCGTCCTTTGGGAGTAGCGAATCAGGCCACGGGCTGGTCGTCGCCCGCCGTATACTCGCGCCACAGCAGCACCAAGGCCGCCATCACCGCCGGCCCCAGGAAAAGGCCGAGCAGCCCGAAGCTCTCGACCCCGCCGAGGATGCCGAGCAGCACCCACAGGAAGGGCAGGCGGGTGGCACCGCCGATCAGCACCGGGCGCACGAAGTGGTCGGCCACGAAGGTGACGACGAGGCCGGCGACCGCCACGACGATCGCCGCCGTGACGCTCCCTTGCGCGGCGGCGAGGAGGGCCGCGAGGCCGAAGGCCACGGGCGCCCCGAACGGGATCATCGCGGCGAGCGCCGTGAAGGCGCCGAGCAGCACCGGATGCGGCACGCCGGCGAAGAAGTAGACCACGCCGAGCAGGAAGCCCTCGCCGAGGCCGACCAGCACCAGCCCGTCGACGGTGCCGTGGACCGAAGCCGCCATCTGGCGCGCCACTCGCTCGCCGCGCGGGCCGAACAGGCGCCGGGCCGCCGAGAGACCTTGCGCGGCGAGCGCCGGCCCGTCGCGGAAGAGGAAGAACAGGGTCAGCAGGGTGAAGCCGAACAGCATCGCCCGGTGGACGATCTGGCTGCCGAAGGTGCGGCCGAACCCGACGAGCGACGAGTGGTTGATCGACTGGTCGACGCGCTTCAGCACCTCCGACGAGCCCTGCGGGTGGCTCAGGTTCTCCTGCCACCAGGCCGTGACCTGGGCAGCGCCGAAGGGCAGGCGGGCGACGAAATCCGGCACCGGCCAGCCCTGCTCCTCGATCTGGCGCCAGAACGCCACCGCGTCGTGCGCCTCCCGCGCCGCCTGGATGGCGACGACGATCAGCGGAACCAAGATCACCAGGGCCACCGCGAGCGTGAGGACGGCCGGCCACAGGATGTTGTGCTTGCCGGGCCTCTTGATCCGCACAAGCCGCTCGCGCAGCGGCCACAGGGCGATCGACAGGATCACCGCCCAGACGAGCGCCGGCAGGAACGGATGCAGCACCCAGATCCCGAGGGCACCCAGCGCGATGACAAGGGCCGCGCGCGCGAAGGCGGAGGTCCCGGTCGCGGTGGGCGCCGGGGCGGCGAGACCGGGGCCGGGGCCGGTCGGGGGCTTCACGTGTTCCATGCCGGATTAATCCTCGCCGCTGCTCTGCGGACGCGTCATTTCACCTGACCTAGGGCAGGGCGCGCTCACGGAAACGCCGCGCGGTTGCCGGCCCGGCCCCCCTCGTGTATGCGGGCCCCTCAGCCGGGTGCGACCCGGCGGACTCTTTTTTCGGGTCGGTGGTTTCGTGGCCGGGGCGCGGGCGGTGCCCGAAGGTCGCGTCGTTCGAGCCAGACCTCAGCAGGAAGACGGCTGCACGTCCATGTCCGACACTTTCGACCGCGTCGCCACCATCATCGCCGACGTCGCCGACATCCCGCGCGAGAAGATCACGCCGGAGAGCCACGCCATCGACGATCTCGGCATCGACAGCCTGGCCTTCCTCGACATCGCGTTCGAGATCGACAAGACCTTCGGCATCAAGCTGCCCCTCGAGCAGTGGACCCAGGAAGTCAACGAGGGCAAGGTGCCGGCCGAGCAGTACTTCGTGCTGAAGAACCTCTGCGAGCGCATCGACGGCCTGGTAGCCGAGAAGGCCGCCAAGGTCTGATCCGGCTTTAAGGCGGTCGCGGGGATGCGCCTCGAATATTTCGACATGATCGACCGGGTCGTGAGCCTCGACCGCGAGGGCGGGTGCCTCGCGGCTCTGGCCACGGTTCCGATGGAGAGCCCGGTCTTCGAGGGGCATTTCCCCGGCCACCCACTGGTGCCGGGCGTGCTCCTCACCGAGACGATGGCGCAGGCCTCCGGCTACCTGCTGCTCGCCCGGTCCTCGTTCAGCCACATGCCGTTCCTGATGGGCGTCGACAAGGCGCGCTTCCGCTCCTTCGTCGGCCCCGGGGCCGTGCTGGAGGTCGAGGCGAGCCTGGAGCATGACGGCTCAGGATATGCCGTGACCAAGGCGGCGATCCGGGCCGAGGGCAAGCCGCTCTGCAACGCCGAATTGCGGTTCAAGACCATGCCGTTCCCGGACGGGCTCGACGCGCCGATGCGCGAGCGCGCCGCCCGCATCGGCCTCCTCGACGGAGTTTAAGTCGTGACACGACCAGTCGTCGTCACGGGCCTGGGGCTCGTGTCCTGCGCCGGCGAGGGCGTCGAGGCGCATCTCGCGGCCTACCGAGCCGGAGGCGCGCCGCGCACCGACGCCGAGACCTTCGCCCCCTACCCGGTGCACCCGGTCGCGCCCCTGACCCTCGACGGGCAGATCCCGAAAAAATCCGACCAGAGGCAGATGGAGCCGTGGCAGCGCCTCGGCGTCTACGCCGCCGGCCTCGCCCTCGATTCCGCCGGCGCCAAGGCGGATGCGGCGCTGAAGAGCGCCATGCATCTCGTCGTGGCGGCGGGCGGCGGCGAGCGCGACTACGCGGTCGACGGCCAGATCCTCACCGGTTTGCGCCATGCGGCCGATCCCGGCCCCTACCTCAACGAGCGCCTGCAGAACGACCTGCGGCCGACGCTGTTCCTCGCCCAGCTCTCGAACCTGCTCGCCGGCAACATCGCCATCGTGCACGGGGTCACGGGCGCCTCGCGCACCTTCATGGGCGAGGAGTCGAGCGGCGTGGATGCTCTGCGCATCGCGCAGAGCCGCATCGCGGCGGGCCAGCTCGACATCGTGCTGGTGGGCGGCTCGTACAATGCCGAGCGGGCCGACGTGCTGCTGATCCACGAGATGGGCGGTTTTCTCCGTAAGCCCGATTACCGCCCGGTCTTCGCGCGCAGCGACGCGCCCGGCTTCATCCTCGGCTCCGGTGCCGCCTTCCTGGTGCTGGAGGCTGAGGAGCACGCGAGAAGCCGCGGCGCCCGGGCGCTCGCCCGGCTCGACGCGGTGGCGAGCGACCGCACGAAGCGCCGCGACGGCAGCATCAGTGAGAGCCTGGCGGGTCTCTGGGGCCAGGCCGGCCTGTCCGCACCGGACGCCGTGATCTCGGCCGCCACCGGCTGCGCCGGCATCACGGAAGAAGAGCAGGCCGCGCTGAAGGACCTCGCGCCGGGGGCGCCGGTCCGGGCGCTCGGCGACCTCACCGGCCACACGCTGGAGGCCGCCGCGCCCTTCGGCGCGGCCATCGCCGCCGCCCTGGTGGCGGGGGGCGAGGCGCGCGAGGTCGCCGTCACGGCGGTCGGCCATCGCCGGGGCGAGGGTGTGCTGCGCCTCACCAGCACGGGGGAGACTGCATGAGCCGCGACCGCGACGCGATGGGCCGCCCGCTGGTGGTGGTCACCGGCATCGGCGTAGTGACCTCGCTGGGCCAGGGCACCGCCGACAACTGGGCCGCCCTGACCGCGGGGCGCTCCGGCATCCACACCATCACCCGTTTTCCCACCGAGGGCCTGCGCACCCGCATCGCCGGCACGGTCGATTTCATCGCCGCCGACCCGATGGTGGCGCCGATGCTCTCCCAGCGCTTCGCTGAGGCGGCCGCCGACGAGGCGGTGGCACAAGCTAATTTTTCTGCCGGAATTTCGGGCGACTTCCCGGGCGCGCTGTTCATGGCGGTGCCGCCGGTCGAGATCGAGTGGCCGCAGCGCCAGGCGCTCGCCGAAGCCGCGGGCACGACCGGCGACGTCACCTATGCCGACCTCCTGCGGGCCGCCGGTAGCCGTCGCTTCGACGAGTGGCACGACCTGTTCATCTTCGGCACTGTCGCCGACCGGATCGCCGACCGCTTCGGCACCAGGGGCTCGCCGATCTCGCTCTCGACCGCCTGCTCGTCGGGCGCGACCGCGATCCAGCTCGGCGTCGAGGCGATCCGGCGCGGCGAGGTCGAGGCGGCGCTCTGCATCGGCACCGACGGATCGGTGAACCCGGAATCGCTGATCCGGTTCTCGCTGCTCTCCGCCCTCTCGACCCAGAACGACCCGCCGGAGGCGGCCTCGAAGCCCTTCGCCAAGAACCGCGACGGCTTCGTGATGGGCGAGGGCGCCGCCGCCCTGGTGCTGGAGGACGCCGCCCGGGCGCGGGCCCGCGGCGCCCGCATCCTCGGCTACGTCCTCGGCTGCGGCGAGAAGGGCGACGGCTTCCATCGCACCCGCTCGAGCCCCGACGGCGCGCCGGTCGTCGCGGCGATCCGCGCGGCCCTCGAAGATGCCGGCCTGCATCCCGACCGGATCGACACGGTGAACGCCCACGGCACCGGCACGCCGGAGAACGACAAGATGGAGGCGGCGGGCTGCCTCGCGGTGTTCGGCGAGCGCATGCGCTCGGTGCCGATCTCCTCCAACAAGTCGATGATCGGCCACACGCTGACCGCCGCCGGCGCGGTCGAGGCGGCGTTCTCGCTCCTCACCATCGCCCACGGCCGGGTGCCCCCGACCCTGAACTACGCCGTTCCCGATCCGGCGATCCCCCTCGACGTGGTCACCACCGCGCGGGACGTGCCGGTGACGACGGTGCTGTCGAACTCCTTCGGCTTCGGCGGGCAGAATACCTGCCTGGTGTTCGGGGCGGAGCCCGTATGAGTACGTCGATCCACAACCGGCGCGTCCTCGTCACCGGGGGCGGGCGGGGCCTTGGGGCCGAGATCGTCCGGGCGCTCGCGGCCTCCGGCCACGACGTCGACTTCACCTATCGCGGCTCGAAGGACGCGGCCGAGGCGCTGGCGCTGGAGCTCACCGCGCTCCACCCCGCGCAGCGGATGCGGCCCCACCCGCTCGACCTGTCGGACAAGGCGGCCCTCGACGATTTCTGCGCCGTGATGGAGGGCGAGGCGATCTTCGGCCTCGTCCACAATGCCGGCCAGCCCTGCGACAGCCTGGCTGCCGTGCTCGACCAGGATCGCGCGGAAGGCGCGATGCAGGTCAATTTCTGGTCGCTGACGCGCCTCGCCAAGGCGCTGGTGCGGCCGATGACCCGGGCGCGTGCCGGGCGCATCGTGGCGATCGGCTCGGTGGCCGCGCTCCGGGCCAATCCGGGCAACGCGGCCTACGCGGCGAGCAAGGGCGCGCTGATCGCCTATTGCCGGACGCTCGCGATCGAGTCGGCGCGCCGCGGCGTCACCGTGAACGTGGTGGCGCCCGGTTTCATCGACACCGACATGATGGCACCCTACGCCGCCCACCGCGCCGGGATGGAGAAGCAGATCCCGGCCGGGCGCTTCGCCGCACCGGCGGAAGTGGCCGATCTCGTCGCATTCCTGCTGAGCCCGGGGGCGGGCTACATCACCGGTGCGGTGCTGCCGGTCGATGGCGGGCTCACCGCGATGATGGGCATCCACCGCAGCTGACGAAACGGACCATGCGGCACCCCTTCTTGCCCGCACACTTGCGCGCTATCGCGGCGGCGGCCTTCCTCCTCGGCCCGGCCTGCGCGACGGCGCAGGATTTTGGCCGGCTGGACTTCTTTCGGGTCGAGGGGCTGCCGCCCGGCGACACGCTCAGCATCCGCGAGGCCCCGGACGCCGATTCGCCGGCGCTCGGCCAGGCCCCGTCCCGGGGCCGTCTGCGCGGCTTCGGCTGCACCAACGACACCCCGAGCGGCCTGACCTGGTGCCGGGTGAAGCTCGGGCCGATCGTCGGGTGGGCGCGGCGGCGGTATCTGACGCCGGAGTGATGGCTGCGTTGCCGCGGGGCGGTCGTCGGTTTAAGTCCCGGCCAACACGAAGGCGCGGGATCTCCTCTCCCGTGTGTTCTTCCGTTTAAATGCAGTGCGCCTCTTCTCCCCCCTGTGGGGAGGAGATGGAGGTGATGGTGCCGGAGAAATCTCTCGCTCCACGCGGCACCACCCCCACCCCTGGCCCCTCCCCACAAGGGGGAGGGGAAGGCGCTCGTCTGACGAAGGACCCTGATGAAAGCCCTCCAGCTCTTCGGCGACCGCGACCTGCGCCTGACCGAGGTCCCCGACCCGGACGCCCCCGGCCCCGGCGAGGTGCAGATCCGGGTCCGCGCCGTCGGCCTCAACTTCATCGACGTGTGGGGCTTTCGCGGCATGGCCTTCGCCAAGCGCAAGCTGCCGCTCACCGTCGGGGCCGAGGCCGCCGGCGAGGTCGCGGCGCTCGGCGAGGGCGTCGAGGGCCTGAGCGTCGGCGACAAGGTCGCGCCCTACGGCGCGCTGACCTGCGGCCAATGCCGCGCCTGCCGCGAGGGCCGCGACAACCTGTGCGAGGATGTCGGCGGCGTGCTCGGCTTCCACGTCGACGGCTTCGCCCGCGAACTCGTCAACCTGCCGGCGCGCCTCGTCACGCGGGTGCCGGACACCGTGAGCTTCACCGACGCCGCCTGCGCGCCGATCGCCTTCGGCACGGTGCAGCACATGCTGTTCGACAATGCCAAGCTCGAACCCGGCGAGACGATCCTGGTCCATGCCGGTGGGTCGGGCATCGGCACGACCGCGATCAAGATGGCGAAGGCGATCGGCTGCACGGTGTTCACCACCGTCGGCGACGACGCCAAGGGCGAGAAGGCGAAGGGCTTAGGCGCCGACCACGTCATCAACTACCGTAACCAGCGCTTCGAGGGCGAGGTGCGCAAGGCGACGAAGCGCAAGGGCGTCGATGTCGTCTTCGAGCATGTCGGGCCGGAGACCTGGAACGGCTCGCTGCTCTGCCTGAAGCGCGGCGGGCGCCTCGTCACCTGCGGGTCGACGTCGGGCGTTTCCACCACCATGAACCTGATGCAGCTGTTCCAGCAGCAATACCGCATCACCGGCTCGTTCGGCTGCCGCATCGCCAACATTCGCGACGCGCTCGCCAAGATGGCGGACGGGATGAATCCGGTGATCGACACCGTGCTGCCGCTCGCCGATTTCGCGCAGGGGCTGGAGCGGCTTGAGTCGCGCAAGGTGTTCGGGAAGATCCTCGTCACGCTCTGAAGGCCACGGTCGCCCAAGAAGCGTGCGGAGATCACCCGCGCGCCCTTGCGCAAACCGGTCGGGCGGGAGAAGAGGCGGCGTGCAGGGCGTGATGATCCTGCGCGATCGCCCGCCTTTGGCCGTTCTCCTGACCGGATTGCTTCGTGAGATCATCGTGCTGCGCCTGAAGCTGAGGCTCTACCGCGCCCTGTCCCGCCTCGCCGGCCTGCCGATGGTCTTCGTGATCCGCGCCCTCTTCGCGCTCGCCCGCCGGCTCGGCCCCGCCCGCGCCGCCGCCGCCGGGGCGGCGATCGCCCGGGCGGTCGGGCCGCGGCTGCCCTCGCACCGCACCGCGCTCAAGAATTTGCGCCAGTCCTTTCCCGAGAAGAGCGAGGCCGCGATCGCCGCCATTGCCCTCGGTTCCTGGGACAATCTCGGCCGCACCGGGGCCGAGTACGCCCACCTCGCCGAGATCTTCGACTACGACCCGGACGCAACAGAGCCGGGGCGGATCGAGGTCGAGGGCATCGAGCAGTTCTTCGCCCTCCGCGACGACGGCAAGCCGGGGCTGATCTTCTCGGCCCATCTCGGCAACTGGGAACTGCCGGCGATCTGCGCCGCCCGCTTCGGCTTGGAGGCGAGCGCGGTGTTTCGCCCGCCGAACAGCCCGGCGGCGGCGCAGCTGGTGCAGGAGGTGCGCCGCGCCACGATGGGCGGCCTGACGGCGGCCGGGCCCGGCGCCGCCTTCAAGATGCAAGGCGTGATCGAGCGCGGCGGCCATCTCGGCATGCTGGTCGATCAGCACTTCACCCGCGGTGTGGTGGTGGATTTCCTGGGCTCCCCGGCTCTGGTCAACCCGCTCCTGGCCAAGCTCGCCCGGCACTACGACTGCCCGGTCCACGGGGTGCGGGTGGTCCGGCTGTCCGGGGACCGGTTCCGCCTGGAACTGACCTCGGCGCTGACCCTGCCGCGGGACGCGAGCGGCGCGGTCGACGTGCAGGGCGCCATGCAGGCGATGACCGACGTGATCGCGGGCTGGGTGCGCGAGCATCCCGAGCAATGGCTGTGGATGCACCGGCGCTGGCGCCCGGCGATGCTGCCCCGGGCGAGCGCTGCGGCGCCGGCCCCTCCCGTCTCCCAGTCCCAAGCCCCTCACTCTCAAGCCTCAAGCTAACGTGACTTCTCTCCGCCCGCCGCCCGGGTGTTGATGGACGGCATGATGCGTGTCGCCCCCCACCGCCTGCTCGCCGGCCTGATCCCGGCCTGCCTCGGCCTCCTCGGCCCGGCGCGCGCCGAGGACGCGGCCCCGCGGGCGGTGGTCGAGCTGTTCACGAGCCAGGGCTGCTCGGCCTGCCCGCCGGCGGACCGGCTGGTGAGCGAATTGGCGCGCGACCCCGGCGTGATCGCCCTCACCCTGCCGGTGACCTACTGGGACTATCTCGGCTGGAAGGACACGCTCGCCAGCACCTCGTTCACCGCCCGCCAGCGCGCCTATGCGGGCATGCGCGGCGACCGGCAGGTGTTCACCCCGCAGGCGGTGGTGAACGGCGCCGCGACGGTGGTCGGCTCCGACCGGGCGGCCCTGGAGCGCAGCATCCGCGATCCCGGCACCGCCGCGAGCCTGCCGGTGCCGGTCCGCAGCGAGGCCGCCCCCGACCGCATCGTGATCGATGTCGGTCCGGCCCGCGAGCCCGGCCGCAGTGCGGAAGTGTGGCTGCTGCCGGTCACCCGCGCCCGCGAGGTCGCGATCGGGCGCGGCGAGAATCGCGGGCGCACCGTCACCTACCGCAACGTGGTGCGGGGCATGCACCATGTCGGTTCCTGGCGCGGCGCGCCGGCCCATTACGAGGTGCCCCGCACCGCGCTGGCGGCGGCCGACGCCGATTCCTACGTCGTGGTGCTCCAGGCCGAGAATAACGGGCCGGGGCGGATCCTGGGGGCCGCCAAGGGGCCGGGCTTGTGAGAGCCTGCGCGACGATGACAGACACGGGAATCCCGTCCATCGCTTCATCCTGAGGTCGTGAATGGGACGAGAGCGGCGCCGAGAGAACGCGCCGCCATGAGGAGACGCGCGTGACCGGTCCGACCGACATCCCCGCCTACACCCTGCCCGAGCGCAACCGCCGGGTGCTGCTCGCCCGCCGGCCGACCGGGATCCCGCAGCCTGAGGATTTCAGCCTCGACGCCGTTCCGGTGCCCGAGCCGGGTCCGGGCGAAATCCTGGTGCGCAACCTCTACCTCTCGGTCGATCCGGCGCAGCGCGGCTGGGCCAGCGCCGAGGCCAATTACTCGCAGCCCGTGCCCCTCGGCGGGCCGATGCGGGCATTGGCGGTCGGGGTCGTGGTGCGGTCGAACAGCCCCGACGTCGCCGAAGGTGAATTCCTGTACGGGTGGTTCGGCTGGCAGGATTACGCTGCCGTGCCGGCCTCGGCGATCTTCCGGCGCTGCCGCGAGGCGGTGCCGCTCTCGGCCCATGCGGGCTTGCTCGGCCTCAACGGGCTCACCGCCTATCTCGGGTTGATCGCGCTCGGCCGGCCGCAGCCGGGCGAAACGGTGCTGGTCTCGACGGCGGCCGGCGCCGTCGGCTCGCTCGTCGGCCAGATCGCCCGCAACCTCGGTAGCCGCCCGATCGGGCTCACCGGCGACGACGCCAAGGTCGCCCGCTGCCGGGAGGCGTTCGGCTATGCCGCCGCCTACAACTACCGCACCGACGACTGGACCGCCGCGCTGGCGCGCGAGGCGCCGGACGGGGTGAACGTCTATTTCGACAATGTCGGCGGGCCGATCCTCGACGCCGCCTTACGCCGGATGGCGGTTGGCGGGCGGATCGTCCAGTGCGGCACCGCCTCCGTCGCGAGCTGGACCGAGACGCCCACCGGTCCTCGGGTCGAGCGCGAGATCCTGACCCGGCGCCTCGTCTGGAGCGGCTTCGTGGTGCTCGACTACAAGGCCCGGTTCGAGGAGGCGGTGGCCGCGCTGGCGGGCTGGCACGCCGAAGGGCGCATCAGCCTCGACGAGGACGTCTCCGCGGGCATCGAGGCAGCCCCCGGGGCGATCGCCGCGCTCTATCGTGGCGAGAACCGCGGCAAGAAGCTCGTCTTCGTCGGGTGAGGGTCAATCCACCCACTCGCCCCGCCGCATCAGCGGCTCGGACCGGCCCTCCGCCGTCACCCCGTCGACGTCGACCTTGGCCGAGCCGATCATCCAGTCGATGTGGATCAGGCTGCGATTGGCGCCCCGCGCCGCCAGATCCTGCTCGCTCAAGCCGGCTCCGCCGTCGAGGAAGCACTTGCTGTAGGCCTGGCCGAGCGCGATGTGGCTCGCGGCGTTCTCGTCGTAGAGGGTGTTGCAGAACAGGAGCCCCGAGGCCGAGATCGGCGAGGAGGCCGGTACCAGCGCGACCTCGCCGAGGCGGCGCGCGCCCTCGTCGGTGTCGATCACCTTCGCCAGCACGTCGGCCCCGGTGCGGGCCCGCGACTCGACGATGCGGCCCTCCTCGAAGCGCACCGCGATCCCGTCGATCAGGGTGCCCTGGTAGGAGAGGGGCTTCGTCGCGCTGACATGGCCCTGCACCCGCATCCTGTGCGGGGTGGTGAAGACCTCCTCGGTCGGGATGTTGGCGTTGCAGGTGATGCCGTTCTTCGCCGTGGCGGCGCCGCCGCACCATTCGTGCTCGTCGGCCAGCCCCACAGTCAGGTCGGTGCCGGGGCCGCGGAAGTGCAGGGCGGCGTAGCGGCGCGCGTTGAGAGTGTCGGTGCGGTCGCGCAGGCGCCGGTTATGCGCCTCCCAGGCGCCGACCGGGTCCGGCCCGTCGACCCGCGAGGCGGCGAAGATCGCGTCCCACAGCCGGGCGACCGCCTCGGTCTCGGGCAGTTCCGGGAACACGGTGCGGGCCCAGGCCGGCGTCGCCGCCGAGACGATGGTCCAGTTGGTGGCGAAGTTGGCGATCTGCTCGAGCGCCGGCATGTAGGCCTTGGACCGGGCGCGGTTGGCGCGCGCCACCTTGTCCGGATCCTGGCCGGCGAGCAGCGAGGGATCGTCGCCCGCGATGGCGAGGCGCGCCGCGCCGCCGCGATAGGCGTTCGCCATGCCCTCGTAGAGCCAGCCGGCCGCCTTGTCGAAGGCGTCGTCGTGGCCGTGCTCGAAGCGCGCGAGCGTCGCCTGGTCGTCGGCGAGCAGGGTCGTCACCACCGACGCGCCGGCCTTGTAGGCCTGTGCGGTGATGCGGCGGGCGAGCGGCAGCGCGTCGAGGGGCGCCGTCATCACCAGTTCCTGCCCGGGCCGGAGCCCGAGCCCGACCCTCACGGCGACCTCGGCGAGCCGGTCGAGGCGGGCGTCGAAGTCGGGGGTGTTCGTCATGGGGGAGTACCCTTTTCTCAGGAACTGCGCCTTGTTTGCGCTCGTGCGAATTCATTCGCTGTATTGAGGTCCCGCAACTGGTGCAACAGACCTTCTCCAATGTCGACCGTCACATCGATAAATCCTTTATCTGCATGTAGCGAATATTCAAATCCGCGATATGTGTTCCTAAAAAATATCAAACTTTGGAAAAGATTATCGTCTATAATTCCGTGATATCTTAAATTAGTCGCAAGAGCAACAAACGATAATTGATCTGTCTTCTCCTTCGCGCCGATTTGCAGAGAGAGCAGGCGCATCTGATCATGCATCTCGTTGATGATGGCATCTAGATCCGATCCATTTTGCGTAGTGAGATTTTTGTTGATCTGTGCTGGCGATGATCGATTTAAGTCAAAGGAAATTGCAGAATTGGCTGGAATTGCCGTCGCGTGAAGAAATGGCGTTGAAGCAAGATACGTTGAAAAGGCGGATAACGCCGCCATAATCAACAGCCCGACTATAAGCATAAACGCTTGCCGCACCTCATTCTGCAACGACGATCCGACAGCAATATAGAGCAGGGCGCCCGCGCCGCCGCCGAGTGCCAGCCCGATTAAAAGGATATCCCTGTCCCTGGTCATCGAAGCTTGCCCTTGCTTCTGTCGCCGGCAATGCGATTCGTAACTACCTTGATGAAATCTGGGGCTAGGCCGTACAATCCTGCACCAAGGCAGAGGAACGCAGGCAAGCCAAACCCGCCGAACGCTAAGGCTACGCCTGATCCGATCGCGGCTCCGGATAGCCCAAGCTTGGCGTAGATTCCCAAGAGCTCGACCCTCCTGATATGATCGCGATCCTTAGCTGCTTCATCCTGCAGCAAGATGGTGTCGCGGATCTGCGTCCAGGCAAGAGCTTCTTTCGGACTGGCAACGGCGATGTGCCGATCGATCGCAGCCAGTGCTGAACCGTCTCCGGCCGAGGTCGGATCCCGGCTGTTGGCGGTCGGCGGTTGTGGTGGAGTGGCGGATGCCACTCGGCCCGGGTGACCGTCGCCCACCGAATCAACCGAACCGCCATCGTGCAACGACCCACCCCCCGACAGCCGAGAAGGATCCTACGTGAGGCATTGTCGCTACGGAAGGACGCTTTTAGCGCCAGGCCGCGATCTTGCGCTCACCCCACCCGCGTCCAGGCGATCCCGCCGAGATCCTCCCGGAACGCGAAGCGGGCGAGGTGCTCGGCCACCACGCCCTGCATCCGGGTCAGCGCCTCGAGATCCGGCGCCTCGACCCGCAGGGTCAGGCCTTCCGGGTCGGCCTCGGCCGTGAAGCGGCGGCCTTCCCCGAACGGCACCACGCCGCGCTCCGGCGAGAAGGTCGTCTCGGGAAACTTGTGGCTCCAATGCTTGCACAGCTGGGTCAGGTAGCGGCTCCCGCTCTCCGTATCGACGCGGGCCTGCGCTGCCAGGGTGACGGGCTCGCTCATGCGGCGTTCCCCGCATCCTGCAGCGCCGACCAGATCGCCTGCGGCGTCGCCGGCATGTTGATGTGGCGGATGCCGCGCGGGCGCAGGGCATCGACGAGGGCGTTCATCACCGAGGGCAGCGAGCCGGCGCAGCCCGCCTCGCCGCAGCCCTTGACCCCGAGCGGGTTGGTGGTGGCGGGCACGGCGTGGCTCTCGAAGCCCATGAACGGGGCGTCGGAGGCGCGCGGCAGGCAGTAATCCATGAACGAGCCGGTCACGAGCTGGCCCTGCTCGTCATAGGCCGTGCGCTCCATGAGCGCCTGGCCGATGCCCTGGACCACGCCACCATGGAGCTGGCCCTCGACCAGCATCGGGTTCACCAGGGTCCCGAAATCGTTGACGGTGGTGTAGCGCACCACGGTGGCCACGCCGGTCTCGGGGTCGACCTCGACCTCCGCGACGTGGCAGCCGTTCGGGAAGGCCGAGGGCGATTCCTTGTGGGTGTGGGCGACGTCGAGGCTCCTGGGCACCGCCGGGTCGGGCAGGCCGGCCCGCACCTTGGCGGCGAGGTCAAGGAGACCGATGCCCCGGTCGGTGCCCGCGATGGTGAAGCGGCCCTCGCGGAACTCGATATCGGCGGGGCCGGCCTCGAGCACGGAGGCCGCGGCCTCGCGGCCCTTGGCGATCACGAGGTCGCCGGCCTCGACGAGCGCTGTGCCGCTCGCCATCAGCGACTTCGAGCCGCCGGTGCCGCCGCCGGCGATGAGCTGGTCGCTGTCGCCCTGGAGCAGCCGGATCCGGTCGACGGGGATGCCGAGGCGGTCGTGCAGCACCTGGGCGAAGGGCGTCAGGTGCCCCTGGCCGTAATCGAGGGTGCCGGTGACGATCGTCACCGTCCCGTCGGCCTCGAAGCGGATGCCGCCCATCTCGTTCTGCGGCGGCGCCGTGATCTCGAGATAGTCGCCGATGCCGATGCCCCGGAGCTTGCCGGTCGCCTCGCTCTCGGCGCGACGGGCCGCGAACCCGTCCCAGTCGGCGGCGGCGAGCGCCCGGTCGAGCACCGCCGGGAAGTCGCCCGAGTCATAGGTGAGGCCGGACGGGGCCTTGTAGGGCATGTCCGCCGGGCGGATGTGGTTGCGGCGCCGCAACTCGACCCGGTCGAGGTTCATCTCGGCGGCCGCGGTGTCGATCAGGCGCTCGATGAAGTAGTTGCCCTCGGGCCGCCCGGCGCCCCGGTAGGCGCCGATCGGCGTGGTGTTGGTGAACAGGCAGGCGACCTCCACGTCGAAGACGGGGGTGCGGTACACGCCGACCATGTTGCGGGCGATGTTCACGGTCTGGAACAGCGGCGCCAGCGGGTTGAGGTAGCCGCCCATATTGGCGCGGCCCTTGACCCGGAAGGCGAGGAAGTTGCCCTCCGCGTCGAGGGCGAGATCGGCTGACACCGCGACGTCGCGGCCGTGATGGTCGGACAGGAAGCTCTCTGAGCGCAGGTCGGTCCACTTCACCGGCCGGCCGAGGCGCTTGGCGGCCTCGAGCAGCGGCAGGTATTCCGGATAGACCGGCGCCTTCATGCCGAAGGAGCCGCCGACATTGCCGGTGAGCACCCGCACCTTGTCGCGCGGCTGCTTCAGGACGCCGTCGGCGAGGTTGTTGCGCAGGCCGAACACGCCCTGCGAGCCGACATGCAGGGTGAAGCGCCCATCTTGCGGCTCGTAGACGCCGATCGCCGAGCGCGGCTCCATCGGGTTGATGACGAGGCGGTTGTTGAGGAGGTCGAGGGAGGTGACATGAGCCGCCTTGGCGAACGCCGCCTCGGTCGCCGCCTGGTCGCCGGTGCGGAAATCGAGGGCGAGGTTGCCGGGCGCGTCGTCGTGGAGGAGGGGGGCGCCCTCGGCAGCCGCCTCGTCGGGCGTCGTCACGACGGGCAGGTCCTCGATGTCGAGCGCCACGGCCTCCGCGGCGTCGCGGGCCTCGGCCAGGGTCTCGGCCACCACGAGCGCAACCGGCTCGCCGACGTAGCGCACGCGGTCGAGGCTGAGGGACGGGTGGGCCGGCTTGCGCATCGGCGTGCCGTCCTGGTTCTTGAACGGCAAAGCGTTGCCGATCGTGCCGTAGCCGTCGAGGTCGGCGGCGGTAATCACCGCGAGCACGCCCGGCATGGCGAGCGCCGCCTCGGCGTCGACCCCCCGCAGGTGGCCGTGGGCGATCGGGCTCCTCACGAACACGCCGTAGGCCTGACCGTCGAGGGCGAGGTCGTCGGTATAGCGACCCTCGCCCCGCACCAGCACCGGGTCCTCCGCCCGCTGCACCGGCTGCCCGATGCCGAATTTCTGCGGAGTGGCGAAGTCGCGGGCGTCGGGACGGGCGTTCATGCCGGGGCTCTCCGGAATTATTATCAGCGTGAGCTAGCAACTTGGCGCCGTCATGCAAGACGCGGGCTGGCAGCCCACCCCGGCGCGCAGGGCACGGCTCGCACGGGCGGCGTGACACCGCCCTTGCGGAAGAGCGGTTGACCACGGCACCTTCCCGCCGCCGCCGCCCCTCGCGGCGCATCACCGACAGGCCGGCCCGATGTCCCTCTCGATCAACCTGCCGCTGATCCTCGCGGCGGCCTTCGTCTCCACCGCCAGTCCAGGCCCCGCGACCCTGGCGATCGCCGACACGGCGATGCAGGCCGGGCGCCGCGCCGGGCTGACCCTGGCGCTCGGCGTCGTGACCGGGTCGCTGATGTGGTCGATCGCCGCAGCGCTCGGGCTCGCGGCGGTGATGGCCTCGAGCGCCTGGGCCCTCGAGTTCCTGCGCTACGCCGGCGGCGCCTACCTGATGCTGCTCGCACTCAAATCCGCCCGCAGCGCGATCCAGGGACAGCCGGAGGCGCCCCCGAGCCGGGCCTCGGTCTCGCGGAACTACATCAAGGGACTCGCCCTGCACCTGACCAACCCGAAGGCGATCCTGTTCTTTGGCTCGCTCTACACGCTCGGCCTCTCGGCGGAGACCTCCCACGCCGAACTGGTCCTGGTGATCGCGGCGGTCGGCCTGCAGAGCACGCTGATCTTCACCGGCTACGCCTGGGCTTTCTCCAACCGGCGCCTCGCTGAAGGGTATCGGCGCCTGCGGCGCTGGTTCGACGGCGTCTTCGCCGTTCTGTTCGCCAGCGCGAGCCTGAAGATCCTCACCGCGCGGCTCACGCCGTGACGGAAGGAGCCGCGCTGGCGGCCCTCGCCCCGCTCTTCGAGGAAGTCTTCGGCGAGCCGGTCCCGCTCACGCCGGACCTGACCGCGGAGGACGTGGAGGGCTGGGACTCGACCCGGATGATCGAGCTCGTCATCGCGGTCGAGGCGCGCTTTCGCATCAAGCTCACGACCCGGGAGGTCGACGGCCTCTCACGCGTCGGCGATCTCGCGGCGCTCGTCGCCCGCAAGGTTCAGGCGTGACGGCCGACCTGTCCTGGCTGCCCGCGCCGCCGCAGGATTTCGCCGCAAGCCTCGCCGCGGCGGAGGCGCTGCCCGACCGGCAGGCCTGGGACGCGCTCGTGGCGCTGTCGCGCACCCGCCTCGACCCGGCACGGACCAACCGGCTCGACCGGATCGTGCAGCGGCGCTTGCCCGAAGAATCTCCGGCCGGCCCGGCCGTAAGGCTCGCGCTTCTCGGCTCCTCGACGCTGTCGCACCTCGCGGCCGGAATCCGGATCGGGGCGTTGCGCCGCGACCTCCGGCTCATCGTGTGGGAGGGCGCCTACGGGCAGTACCAGCGAGAGATCGACGGCGACGCGCTGCGGGACGCCCGGCCCGACGTCGTGCTCCTCGCCCTCGACGCGGCGGAGCTCCTGGGGCCGAGCGATCCCTCTGCCGGGCCGGACGCGGCCGGCATCGCCGGTGCGCTCGACAGGCTGCGCGCCCTCTGGGCGCGGGCGAAGGCCGCGCATGGCTGCACGGTGATCCAGCAGACGCTGCTGCCGACGGCACTCCCCCTGATGGGCGCGAACGAGCACCGGATGCCGGGCTCGCTCGCCGCCCGCACCGCCCGCCTCAACGCCGCCTTGCGGGACGCGGCGGCGGAGGAGGGTGTCGACCTCCTCGCCCTCGACGATGCCGTATCGCGCCACGGCCTCGATGCCTGGCACGATCCGGCCCTGTGGCTGCGGGCCCGCCAGGCGGTGACGCCGGCCGCCGGGCCGCTCTACGGCGACCTCGTCGCCCGGCTGGTCGGGTCCCGGCTCGGCCGTTCGGCCAAGGCCCTGGTGCTCGACCTCGACGACACGCTCTGGGGCGGGACGGTCGGCGAGGACGGGCTCGACGGGATCGTGGTCGGACAGGGCTCTGCGCTCGGCGAATCCTTCCTCGCGCTCCAGGCTTACGCCCGCGATCTGTCGCGGCGCGGCATCGTGCTGGCCATCTGCTCGAAGAACGATCCCGAGGCGGCTCGACGCCCCTTCGCCGAGCATCCCGACATGCTCCTGCGGCTCTCCGACTTCGCCGCCTTCGTGGCGAACTGGGACGACAAGGCGACGAATCTCCGGCGCATCGCGCAGGATCTCCGCCTCGGCCTCGACGCCCTCGTCTTCGTCGACGACAACCCGTTCGAGCGCGCCCTGGTGCGCGCGCACCTGCCGATGGTGGCGGTGCCGGAGGTGCCCGACGAGCCGGCGCTCGTCGCCCGCTGCCTCGCGGATGCGGGCTACTTCGAGGCTGCGACCCTGACCGACGAGGATCGCCAGCGTACGAAGGCTTACGCGCCGGACCGCCTTCGCCCGGCCCCGGACGGCCCCGATCTCGCCGCGACCCTGGCAGGGCTCGGCATGCGGCTCGTCTGGCGCCCGTTCGATTCGATCGGGCTCCCGCGCATCGTCCAGCTCGTCAACAAGACCAACCAGTTCAACCTCACCACCCGGCGCCTGCGCGAGGCCGAGGCCACTGCGCTGATCGAGGATCCCGCCGCCCTCACGCTGCAATGTCGCCTGACCGACCGGCTCGGCGACAACGGCGTGATCGCCGTCGTGATCGGGCGGTTCGCCGGCGACGACCTCGTCGTCGAGACCTGGCTGATGAGCTGCCGCGTCATCGGGCGGCGGGTGGAGGAGGGGATTCTCGCCATCCTTGCGGCGGAGGCCGCGCGCCGGGGCGCCCGGCGTCTCGTCGGGCTCTACCGCCCGAGCGGGCGCAACGGGATGGTGGCGGATCTCTACCCGCGCCTCGGCTTCAGGCCTGAGCCGGACGGGGAGGGACGGTGGGCGCTCGATCTCGCGGGTTACGCACCGCCCGCGGACCTGCCGATGGTGGTCGCGCCGGGTTGAGCGGGATCACCGCCGCAGCCGGTTCCCCAGCACGAAGCCGAATAGCCCCATCAGCACGATGCCGGTCCCGCCCTGCACCCCGACGAGCAGGTTGGTGACCCGTCCGACCGGCTTGATGCCGATCTCCGGCGGGTTCGCCGTCATCATGTTGAGGGCGCTGTAGCTCAGGAGGTCGAGGGCGTTGTAGGTCGGCGCGGCGCTGCCCTCCGGGATCAGGCCGCCGGTCAGGCCGAACAGTCCCGCGAACACCACGATCAGCACCGCGAAGGCGCGAAACAGCCGCGACAGGCTCTCGCCGTAATCGCACAGCCACTCGACGAAGCGGTCGGCGACCCAGCGATAGCCGTGGCGCAGGAGGCCCTTGCGCTCGCGCTCCCGCCAGGCGGCCCGGAACAGCGCCCCGGCATGCAGCCGGCCCATGCGCCGGCGCCGGCGATAGGCCCAGCCGGCCTCGTCGCGGCTGCCGATGCTCTCGAAATTCTGCTCCAGCGCCAGGTAGCTGGCCTTGGCCGCCTCGTACTCGCCGGCGACCTCCTCGCCCACCGCCTCGCCGATCTGCGCGGCGCGAAACCGCGTGCCGTTGAGCCAGGCGCCGGCGAAGCGCGCGTGACGTAAGCCGCAGGAGGAGAGGTCGAGCCGCACCAGCGTCGCGGCCGACAAATCCGCGCCCGAGAGATCCGCCCCGTCGAGCTTGGCGCCGGTCAGCTTGGCGCTGCGCAGGCGCGAGCCGACGAGCCGCGCCTTGGTCAGGCTCGCGCCCTCGAAATCGGCGTGGGTCAGGTTGGTGTCGGAGAGATTCACCTCGTCGAGGCGCGCGCCGCGAAACCGGGTGTAGTCGGCATCCGCCCCGGTGAAGTCGGCGCCCCACAGGTCGGCGCCGGAGAAATCCGCGCCGTCGAGCAGGCTGCGCGGCAGCCGGGCGAAGCGTAAGGAGCCGTCCCGGAAGCTCGCATCCTCCAGCATCGCCTCGGTGAAGTCGGCCTGTCCGCCCGCCACGCCGGTGAAGCGGGCGCCGCTGAGGTCGGCCTTGCCGAAATCCGCCTCCTCGATCAGCGCTCCCGAAAAATCCGCCGAGCGGGCCAGCGCCCCGTTAAGCCGGGCGCGCTTCAGGGTGGCACCGGTGAGGTCGGCCTGCTCCAGATCGCTGCCGGGAATTTGGGCCCCGGCGAGGTTCAGGCCCTGGCGGTCCGCATCCCACCACGCGGCCTCGCCGGCGATCGGCGCGAGGTGCCGGCGGCTCAGATCCGCGGCGCGCAGGTCGAGGGGCCGGCCGTCCCGGTGCAGGGCCGCGCCGTTCCCCGCCGCGATCTCGGCGAGGAGCGCGCCGACGCGCGGATCGAGCGGGGCTTGCGGGCGGGTATTCACCGCTCAGACCCGCCGGTCGCGTGGGGCGAGCCTGTCGATGCCATGGCGCACGCGTATTCCTTCGGGAAGGGGCCGATCCCGCCGGTATCAGCCACGGGCCGTTGGGGAAAGCAACGGCCGGGCCATCCGCGTTGGCGGCGCCTTCCGACGCAGGGCCGCTCCTTTCGACATAGAGGCGGAGCTGCGCGTCCCCAACCTACCGGAGATCGAGCGCCCGGATCACCTCGGCCACCCGCTGCCGCGCCTCCTCGCCGAGCGGCAGGATCGGCCGCGGCGGCGCGGCGTGGCACAGATCGAGGAGATCGGCACAGACGAACATCACCCGCAGGCTCGAATACTCCCGGAACAGGGCCCAGAGGGGCGCGAGCCGGGCGTCGAGTCGCCGGGCCTCCGCCGCGTCGCCCCGCTGCACGGCGCGGACGATGTCGAGGGCGACTTGCGGAAACAATCCGGCGACGACGCTGTACCAGGCATCCGCGCCGGCGATGAGCGTCTCGGTGGTGGTCCAGTCGCCGCTATAGCCGAGGGAGACGTCGTGCGGGACGACGGCCCGCAGCCCCGCCAGGTGCCCGGCCACCGCCTGTGGCTCCTGGCCTGGGCTCTTCACCGCGACGATGCCGGGGAGCCGGCTCACGCGGCCGATCAGCTCCGGGCCGAACCGGAAATGCGTGGTCGAGGGATTGTCGTAGAGGCAGAGCGACAATCCGCTCTCCCGCGCCACCGCCGAAAAATGCTCGAACACCTCGTCGTCGGTGAGCGGCGTGTAGGAGACCGCCGCCAGCAGTCCGGCCGCGGCGCCCGCCGCCCTTGCGTCCTGCGCCAGCCGCACGGCCTCGTCGGTCCGCAAAGCACCGACGCCGACCATCACCGGCACCCGTCCCCCCGCCTCGTCGAGCGCCGCATCGAGGGCCCGGCGACGCTCCTCGCGCGTGAGATAGGGGTAGGAGCCGGTGCTGCCGAGGAGACCGACCGAGTCGACGCCGGCCTCGCATAGGCGGGCAACGAGCCGACGCAGGGCCGGGAGGTCGACGCGGCCGTCGGGTTCGGCGGGCGTGATCGGAAAGGCGGAGAGGCCGGTGAAGCGCATGGGATCGATCCTTCGAGGTCGGAGTCAGGCGGCGGGGCGCCGCGCCAGGGCGAGGCCGAGGCCGAGGGCGATCATCGCGGCGCCTGAGGCCTCGCGGAGGCGCCGGACCAGCCCGGGGCGGGACGCGGCCCCTCGGCGCAGGCGGCCGGCCGCGACGGCGACCGCAAGATCGGCCAGGGTATTCACGGCGACCGACACCGAGCCCAGGACCACGAATTGCAGCGCGACCGGACCGGCGGACGGGTCGACGAATTGCGGCAGGAAGGCCAGGAAGAACGCGGCCGTCTTGGGGTTCAGGGCCTCGACCAGCACGCCTTCGCGGAAGGCGCGCCCGGATCCACCGGCAGGCAACGCCTCTGCGGGTATTGCGGCCTGCCCCTCCCGGCGGGCCGCGCGCAGGGTGCGGTAGCCGATCCAGACCAGGTAGGCCGCCCCGACGAGCTTCAGGGCCGCGAACAATTCCGCGCTGGCGAGTACCAGGGCCGAGACGCCGAGCGCGCCCGCCACGACGTGGACCATGCCGCCGAGCCCCGTGCCGAGGCTGGACGCCACGCCTTCGGCCCGGCCCCCGGCGAGGCTTCGCGCCGCGACGTAGAACAGCCCCGGGCCGGGCGTGACGGCGAGCACGAGAGCCGCCGCGACGAAGAGGGCGAGGGAGTTCGGATCGGGCATGGATGTCTCGGACGGGATCGCGGTGCCGCCCGGTGGGCACCTTTTTTGTCGGGCAAGCGGAGCCCATACCGGCGAACTGGCCCGGCCCCTACGGCCAGTTCCGCGCGTTCGCGCTGGTCCAGTTCGCGACCGGCATCCGCCTAGTCATTCCCGACGCATCGTGCAGGGATCCGAACGCAAAGAACCCCGCGAGGCTCACGCCTCGCGGGGTTCTTTGTTGGTTTGGTTGCGGGGACAGGATTTGAACCTGTGACCTTCAGGTTATGAGCCTGACGAGCTACCGGGCTGCTCCACC
>NZ_JBEXZS010000089.1:0-11446 GCF_040593685.1 Methylobacterium sp. EM32
GTCGTCCGCGCCGGCCTGAACTACAAGTTCAACGGCTTCTAGTCGTCGCACTCCGTCACCCCGACGGAGCGGAGCCCGGCCGAAAGGCCGGGCTCTTTTTTTATGTCTCGGCGCCTGTTTGCCTTGCTGGGACAGTGCTCTGAGACACTGTCCTATCCCACCCTCGACCTCAGGATGAGGTTGTGGACGGGATAAGATTTACCAATCGAGCGAACTGGGCCCTTATGCCCCCGTCGGCACCTTCACGCTGAACTTCACCTCGCGCAGCGCGAAGTTCGAGTGGATCTGCTGCACCGCCGGGCAGGAGAACACCGCCTCCTGCAGGAAGCGCTCGTAGTGCTGGGCGTCCCGCACCACGACCCGCAGCAGGTAATCGGCCTGGCCGGTGGTGGAGAAGCATTCCAGCACCTCGTCCCGGCGTCCGATCACGCGCTCGAACTCGGCCACGCCGTCCCGATCATGCTTGGCGAGCGTGACATGGGCGAAGACGCATTGGCCGTGGCCGAGCGCCGCGGCATCCACCAGCGCGACGTAGCCGCGGATGATCCCCCGCTCCTCCAGCGCCTTCAGCCGCCGCCAGGTCGGCGAGGTCGACAGCCCGATCCGCTGCGCGAGATCCTGCACCGAGAGCCGGGCGTCGTCCTGCAGCGCATCCAGGATCGCCCGCTCGAAGCGGTCCGGCGCGTCTCCCCGTTCAGGCATGGGCATGTCCCGTTTCGGCGTTTCCAGCTCCGTTCGTACCTCCGGACACCGCGACACGGAAGCGAAGAGGCAGGTTTTGCCTGTGCGGGCGGCATAGCCTGACGGCGAGGAGACCCCGCTGATGCCCGAGCTCGACCGCGCCTACCGCCTCGACGACCGTTTTGACCGCGCGACCGGCCGGGCCTACATGACCGGCACGCAGGCCCTGGTCCGCCTCCTCCTGGCCCAGAGCCGGATCGACCGCCGCGACGGGTTGAACACCGCCGGCCTCGTCTCGGGCTATCGCGGCTCGCCGCTCGGCGCCGTCGACCAGGAATTGTGGCGGGCGAAGGATCGCCTGGCCGAGGCCGGCATCCGCTTCCAGCCCGGCATCAACGAGGACCTGGCGGCGGCCGCCCTGCTGGGCAGCCAGCGCGTCGCCCTCGATCCGGCCGCCACCGTCGAGGGCGTGTTCGGCCTCTGGTACGGCAAGGGCCCGGGCGTCGACCGCTCCGGCGACGCCCTCAAGCACGGCAACGCCTATGGCAGCAGCCCGAAGGGCGGCGTGCTGGTCGTCGCCGGCGACGATCACGGCTGCGTCTCGTCCTCGATGTCGCACCAGAGCGACCTCGCCCTCGCGGCCTGGCACATGCCGGTGATCCACCCAAGCTCGATCGCCGAGTACGAGGCCTTCGGCCTGTGGGGCTTCGCCGCGTCGCGCTTCTCCGGCGCCTGGGTCGGGTTCAAGGCGATCTCCGAGGTGGTGGAGGGCGCAGCCTCGGTCGCGCTGGCGCCGCTGCCCTCCTTCGCGACTCCCGACTTCACGCCGCCGCAGGGCGGCCTGCACATCCGCTGGCCCGACCTGCCGAGCCTCGCCATCGAGGCGCGCGCGCTGCAGAAGCTCGAGGCGATCCGCGCCTTCGCGCGGGCCAATCCCCTCGACCGGCTGGTGGTCGCGCCGGAGCGCCCCCGTCTCCTCGTCGTCACGGTCGGCAAGCCCCATGGCGACGCGATGGAGGCGTTCCGGCTCCTCGGCCACGCCCCGGATTCGCTGAAAGCGGCCGGCGTCGCGGTCATGAAAGTCGGCCTCGTCCACCCCCTCGACGTCGCGGGACTCTCCGGCGTGGCGGCGGGCGTCGAGACCGTGCTGGTGATCGAGGAGAAGGCGCCGCTGGTCGAGCGCCAGCTGCGCGAGGCGCTCTACGACCTGGCCTCGGACCATCGTCCGCGCATCCTCGGCAAGCGCGACGCGGATGGCCGCCCCCTGCTCCCGGAGGTCGAGGAGCTGCGCCCCTCGCGCCTCGTCGGGATTCTGGCCCAGAGCCTTCGCGGCCTCGGCCTCGCGGTCGCGGAGCCGCAGGGCCCCGCCGCCCCCGCTCCCTCCGGGCCGCTGCCGGTGCGCACGCCGTATTTCTGCTCCGGCTGCCCGCACAACACCTCGACCCGGGTGCCGGAGGGCTCTCAAGCGAGGGCCGGCATCGGCTGCCACTTCATGGCGAATTGGATGGAGCGCGACACCACCGGCATCGTGCCGATGGGCGCCGAGGGCGTCGACTGGACCGGCCAGGCCCCGTTCACCCGCCAGGCCCACGTCTTCCAGAATCTCGGCGACGGGACCTATTTCCATTCCGGCCACGCGGCGATCCGGCAGGCGGTCGCGAGCGGCGCCAACATCACCTACAAGATCCTCTACAACGACGCGGTGGCGATGACGGGCGGCCAGCCGGTCGACGGCGTGCTCACCGTGCCGCAGATCACCCGCCTGGTCTCGGCCGAGGGCGCGGCATGCGTCGTGGTGGTGTCGGACGATCCCGAGCGGGTGGCGGAGGCGGCCGCCCGCGATCCCCTCGGGCCCGGCGTCACCGTGCATCACCGCGACGACCTCGACGCCGTGCAGCGGGAGTTGCGGGAGACGAAGGGCGTCACGGTGCTGGTCTACGACCAGACCTGCGCCACCGAGGCGCGCCGCCGGCGCAAGCGCGGCAAGAACCCACCGGCCGCCCGGCGCGCGGTCATCAACCCGCTCGTCTGCGAGGGCTGCGGCGATTGCCAGCAGAAATCGAACTGCCTCTCGGTCGTGCCGGTCGAGACCGAGTTCGGCCGCAAGCGCGCGATCGACCAGACCGGCTGCAACAGCGACCTCTCCTGCCTCAAGGGCTTCTGCCCGTCCTTCGTCACGCTCGAAGGCGCGACGCCCCGGCGCCGGCCCGGCGTCGCGGTCGCGCCCGAGGCGGTCGCCGCCCGCGCCGCCGCTCTTCCCGAACCCGACACCGCCCTCGGCCCTGATCCTTTCGAGATCCTGGTCGCCGGCGTCGGTGGCACCGGCGTCGTGACGGTCGGCGCCCTCGTCACCATGGCGGCCCATCTCGAAGGGTACGGGGCCAGCGTGCTCGACTTCATGGGCTTCGCCCAGAAGGGCGGGCAGGTGCTCTCCTTCGTGCGGCTCGCGCGGGATCCGGGCGCGCTCCACCAGGTGCGGATCGACCGCGGCCGGGCCGACGCGGTTCTGGCCTGCGACCTCGTGGTGGCGGCGAGCGCCGACGCGGCGGCGGTGATCGATCCCGCCCGCACCCGGATCGTCGCCAACACCCACGAGATCCCGACCGGCGCGACCCTGCGCGATCCCGATGCCCGCATCGACACGCGGATGCTGGAGACCCTGCTCGCCCGCCGGGTCGGTGCCGGGGCGCTCCGCAGCCTCGACGCGCAGGCGATGGCGGCGCGGCTGATCGGCGACGCGCAAGCCGCCAACGTGCTGCTCCTCGGCTTCGCCTGGCAATGCGGGCTGGTGCCGGTCTCGCGCGCGGCCCTCGACCAGGCCGTGGCGCTGAACGGCGTCGCGGTGGCGGGCAACCGCCTGGCGCTCGCCTGGGGCCGGCTGCTCGCGGCCGATCCGGCCTTCGTCGAGACCCACCTCGCCCCGGAGCCCGCGCCGGCACAGGACCTCGACACCCTGGTGGCCCGCCGGGCCGAGTACCTCACCGCCTATCAGGACGAACGTTATGCGGCGCGCTACCGCGACCGGGTCGCCGTGGTCCGGGCGCGGGGTGGGGAGGCCTTGGCCGAGGCGGTCGCCCGCTCGCTCTTCAAGCTGATGGCGATCAAGGACGAGTACGAGGTGGCCCGCCTCCAGTCCGATCCGGCCTTCCATGCCCGCCTCGCCGAGGAGTTCGAGGGTCGAGACGCGGGAGGCCGCTTGCGGCCGACCTTCCACCTCGCGCCGCCCTTCCTCGCCCGGACCCGGCCCGGTGAATCCGAGCCGCGCAAGATCGCCTTCGGCCCGTGGCTGCTGCCGGTGCTGCGCGGGCTCGCGGCCATGAAGGGCCTGCGCGGCCGGCGCCTCGATCCGTTGCGGCTGATCGCCGAGCGGCGGGAGGAGCGGGCGGTGCTGGCGGAGTACGAGAGCCAGATCGACGCCGCCCTCGCCCTCGTCGGCCGGGCGGACCTCTCGGCGTTGCGCGACCTCCTCGCCGCCCCCCAGGAGATCCGCGGCTTCGGTCCGGTCAAGGCGCGGGCGATCGCGGCCTGGCGCGCGCGGAGCGACGCGCTGCTGGCCGCCGCCCGGGCCGGCAACGATTCCGGGGCGCCCCTGTCGCGGGCGGGATAGCGCGCCGTCCCCCTGCGTCGGCCGGCCGGATTGCCGTCCGGCGACTGCTCGCGTAGGCGGGGGCTCACGAGATTGCCACCGCCTCAGGGTTGCCCCACCATGCGCCGCCGCACCCGTTCCTTCGTCGGGACGATCGTGATGATCGCCTTCGTGCTGATCTACGCGCCCCTCGCCATGGCGCTCGCCGACAGCCGCATCGCCCAGACGCCACCGGTCGTGCAATCAATACTCTACGCGCTCCTCGGACTCGCCTGGATCATCCCGCTGATGCCGCTGATCCGCTGGATGGAACGGCCCGACCGCGACCCGGCCTGACGGTCCCGATGGACCGACTGGTGCGGAGGCCGGGTTTTCGCCAAAAAGGTCTGCCAGACGTCCCCGTCGCAGCCTTTCGGCCCGCGCCCTCCCGCTTCGGCACTCCTCGACACCCGCAAGGCAGCCCCAGGCCCATGCGCCACGCGCTCGCGCTCATCCTCCTCCTCGGTCCCCTCGCCGGTGCCGCCCTGGCGCAGGGCGCGCCGCGCTCCGTCGGCGAGTGCGAGCGCATCAAGGGCGACCTCGCCTACAACCAGTGCCTGTCGCTGTTCGGTCCCGCCGCGAAGGGCGTCGCCGCCGCGGCCGCGGCGGTCTCCGCGGCGATCCCGCGCCTGCCCATCCCCCCCGCCCTCGCCGAGGCGGTGGATCCCGCGCCCCGCGGCCGCCGCGGCTGGACCCGGCGCCTGCGCGGCGGCCGGCAGAGCGCGAGCTTCGCGGTGATCAGCGGCGGCAGCCGCCACTATCGTCGCGGACGCCGCCGCTGAACGTCATCCGACATTGAGCCGCCGGAAGCGGTTCCAGGCCAGGAACGGCACGCCGGAGAGCAGCGCGCGCAGGGCCGCGTCGGTCTGGAAGCAGCCGTTGACCGAGACCCGCGGCAGGGCGTGCAGGTGCGCGGCGTGCTCCGGGAAGAGGTGGCCGGGCCGGGTGGTCACGGCGGTGCGGTAGCCCGCCCCGCGGGCGAGCGCAAATTCCCGTGCGCCCGCCGAGCCCGGATCGCCGACCGGATAGGAAAAGTGCTCCGGCACCCGGCCGAGCAGGGCGCCGAGGCGCGCCCGCCCCTCGACGATCTCCCGGCGGGCGGTGGCGGCATCGTGCTTGGCGAGCATCGGGTGGGACAGGGTGTGGGCGGCGAGCGTCACCGCCTCGTCCCGGGTGAGATCCCGCAACTCGCCCGGCGATAGGCACAGCTCGGCGGCGATTCCGCCCGCGTCGATCCCGGCCTCCCGGCACAAGCGCAGGGTCGCCGCGCGCAAGACCTCCTCCGGCCCGGCCCGGAGGAGGCGATAGGCCTGCGCGAAGGCGGCGGATTTCTGCGCGTCGTCCTCCGCCGCCAGGTCGAGCCCGGCCTCCGGCAACCGCACCCGGTCGAGGACCCGGATCGCCCGCTCCAGCTCGATCCACCACAGCCGGCCGGTCCCGGTGGCGTAGTCGTGGGTGACGTAGAGCGTCCAGGGCGCGCCGTGGCGGCGCAGGATCGGGGCGGCGTGCTCCAGGTTGTCGCGGTAGCCGTCGTCGAAGGTCAGCACCGCGAAGGGCTCTCCCGTTTCCGTCAGACGCCGCGGCAGGTCCGACAGGGGGACGATCGCGAAGCCCCGCGCCCGCAAAGCCGTCAGCGTCCGGTCGAGGAAGGGCGGGGTTATGGCCAGCAGCCGGTTCGGCGCGTAGGCGCCCGGCGGCGGCGCGTCCGGCCGGACGTGGTGGAAGGTCAGGATCACGCCCCGGCCGCGGGCGGCGGGGGCGAGCCAGCGGTCGGCCCCGGTCGCCGCGATGGTGGCGAAGCCGGCCTGGAACAGGCGGTGGCGCGCGGAAGAAACAAGAGCTTTGGCGGAGAGCATGACCGCAGGATGGCGGCGATCGGCCAAAGCTTCGTTACGGCGTTTGCGGATTCTGCACGCTTGCCCGGTAGATCATCGGCAGGACGCGCGAGGTGGAGCGATGAGCGGCACGATGCAACTCGCAGCGGAGGGCGCGGCGGCGGGCCCGGCGCCCTCGCCGGTCCTGACGCCCGAGATCTTCTCCAGCCTCGCGGCAGCCGAGGCGCCCTGGCGGGCGCTCGAGGCGGCGCCCGGCGCGGTGATGACCCCCTATCAGCGCTTCGACTGGGTGGCCGCCTGCGCTCCCCTGCTGCCGGCGGGGGCACGGCCCTGCCCGGTGCTGCTGCGCGATTCCGCCGGGCGGCCCGTGGCGCTCCTGCCGCTGTACACGCATCGCGAGGCCGGCATCCGCGTCGCCCGGATGATCGGCGGCCGGCACGCGAATTTCCACATGCCGCTCTTTTCCGGCCCGGAGGCGATGGCCCTGCCGGAGGAGGCCTATGCCCGAGCGCTGCGCCGCGCCGGCGCCGAGGCCGGCCTCGACGTGATCCACCTGCCGGACCAGCCGCGGCTTTGGAACGGCGTGCGAAATCCGCTCGCGACGGGCTCGCCCTCGCCGAGCGACGCCTACGGCCTGGCCCTCGAGCCCGATCCCGACGCCGTGCTGAAACGCGTCCTGAGCGGCGACGCGCGCCGCAAGCTGCGCCAGAAGGAGAAGTGGCTGGTCGCCGCGCACGGCCCCGTCGCGCACCGGGTCGCGGCGGACGTCGCCGAGGGCGAGGAGATCCTCTCGGCCTATCTCGCCCAGAAGGCGGTGCGGTTCGCGCAAGACGGCATCCGCGACCCGTTCGCCGATCCGGCGGCGCGGGACTTCCTCGCGGCCGCGCACCGGGCCGGCGCCCTTGAGCTGCACGCCCTGCGGACGGAGGCGGGGCGCATCCTCGCGACCTTCGTGGGCGCGGTCGATGCCACGCGCTTCAGCGGCATGCTGACCTCGTTCGATCCCGATCCCGCGCTCGCCCGCTTCAGCCCCGGCGACCTGCTGCTCCAGGCCCTGATCCGCGACCAGTGCCTGCGTGGCCGCGCCGACCTCGACCTCGGGGTCGGCGAGGCGCGCTACAAGGCGAGCGTCTGCGACGAGACGATCGCCCTCGTCGATGCGGTGATACCGGTGAGCCTGCGCGGCCGGGCCTATGGGGCGGCGGCCGAGGCGGGGGCGCGCCTGAAGCGGCGGATCAAGCGCGATCCGCGGCTCTGGGCCATGGTCGGGCGGATGCGCAAGGCGATGGCGCGGACGGCCTGACGGAACGTCGTTCGGCGCAACAATTCTTCCACCCTCCGGGTCATCCCGGGACCACGACAGCGGAACCCGGGATCCATAACCGCCGAGGTTTCAGGATGAGGTGGAACGTGCACCGCTTCATTCGGCATCGTCGGCGGTTATGGATCCCGGGTTCTCGACTTCGTCGAGCCCCGGGATGACTCGGAGGGTGGCAACGACGTCGGTGGCACCGACGCCGAGAGAACCGCCGTCCCGGTTACACCGGCCCCGACACCCCCGCCTGCGCGAAGGTCGCCATCTCGCGGTGGCAGGCCACCGCCGCCTTGACGAGTCCGAGGGCGAGCGCCGCCCCGCTGCCCTCGCCGAGGCGCAAGCCCAGATCGAGGAGCGGGCGCAGGCCGAGGCGCTCCAGCACCGCGGCGTGGTCGCCCTCCGCCGAGACGTGGCCGGCGAGGCAGTGGTCGAGGGCGCGGGGATCGACGGCGTGGAGGAGCGCGGCGGCAGCGGTCGAGACGTAGCCGTCGATCACCACCGGCACCCGCTGCAGCCGCGCCGCCAGGATCGCCCCGGCCATGGCGGCGATCTCGCGGCCCCCCAAGCGCGCCATCACGGCGAGCGGATCGTCGAGGTGGCCCTGGTGGCAGTTCAGCGCCGCCTCCACCGCCGCGACCTTGCGGGCGAATCCCGCCGCGTCGATGCCGGTGCCGCGGCCGACCCAGCGGGCCGGCTCGCCGCCATAGAGCGCGGCGTAGATCGCTGCCGCCACCGTGGTGTTGCCGATGCCCATCTCGCCGACGGCGAGCCCGTCGGTGCCCGCCGCCACCGCTTCCATGCCGAACGCCATGGTGGCGACGCAGGCCTTCTCGGTCATCGCCGGCTCGGTCGTGATGTCGCCGGTCGGCATGTCGATGGCGAGGTCGAACACCTTGAAGCCGAGCCCGTAGGCGGCGCAGATCTGGTTGATCGCCGCCCCGCCTGCGGCGAAATTGTCGAGCATCTGGCGGTTGACCGTCGACGGGTAGGCCGAGACGCCTCTGTTCGCCACGCCGTGGCTGCCGGCGAAGACGCAGACCAGCGGCCGGTCGAGGCTCGGCGGCGCCTTGCCCTGCCAGGCCGCCATCCAGGCGGCGAGGAATTCGAGCCGGCCGAGGCTGCCGGCGGGCTTGGTTAGAAGCGAGTCGCGGGCCGAGACCTCGGCGGCGGCGGATTCGTCCGGCCCCGGCATGGTGGCGATCAGGCGGCGGATGTCGTCGAACGGGGCGGCGTCGGTCGGGGTGTCGGCCATGGGGATCGGTGTCCTGCGGGGGCAACCCGTCTGGCGGGCTATCGTGAGGCGAGCAGATACAGCAAAATGCCGGAGGGGCGAATCCAGAGGTGCAGGTGCGCCTTGCGGCAGGGCACGTGAGCGAATGGGGACAGGATTGAACACGGGGCCTGATCGGGCCGACGACGCGTTCGAGCCGCCCGTGCCCCCCTCCGGCCCGTGGCCGCCCCTCGCCGACCTCGCTGCCTGCCTTCGCTTCTACAGCCGCCTGCCGGTCCCGGCCCTGCCGGGCGAGACCGACGTCCACGCCGCGCCGGATTTCCGCACCGTGCCGCGGATGCTGCCGCTGGCCGGCCTGGTGATCGGAGCGGCGGGCGCCGTTGCGCTCGCCGCCTCCCTGGCGCTCGGCCTCGGGCCGTTCCTCGCCGCCACCCTGGCCCTCGCCTTCACGACGCTGGTTACCGGGGCACTGCACGAGGACGGCCTCGCCGACGTGGCGGACGGGTTCGGCGGCGGCGCCACGCCGGCCCGCCGCCTCGAGATCATGCGCGACAGCCGCATCGGCGCCTACGGGGCCGCCGCCCTGGTCCTGTCCTATGCGCTCCGCATTGGGGCGCTGGCCACCCTGGCCGACCGGATCGGCTGGCGCGTCGCCGTCGCCTTCCTGATGGCGGCCGCGCTGTCGCGCACCGCCGCCCTGTGGCCGCTCTGCCGCCTCCCCCCAGCCCGGCCGAACGGCGCAGCCCACGCGGTCGGCCGGCCGACGACCGCGACCCACGCCACCGCCTGGGCGCTCTGCCTCGCCGTGCTCGTCGCCGCCGGCCTCCTCGGCCTGCCCTGGCTGGGCTTGTGCCTCGCCGGACTCCTCGCCTTCCTCGCCGCCTGGACGCTGAGCCGCATGGCCGCGCGCCTCGTCGGCGGCCAGACCGGCGACGTGATCGGAGCGAGCCAGCAGCTGGCCGAGATCGCCGCCCTCCTCGCCCTCGTGATCGCGATTCCCGCCTGATGCCCGCCTCCTCCCCCTGCATCCGCCTCTGCGTCCTCGATCCCGTCACCGGCCTGTGCGAGGGCTGCGGCCGCACGGCTGCCGAGATCGCCGCCTGGGGCTCGTTGTCCGAGCCGGAGCGGCTGCGGATCATGGCGGGGCTGCCGGCGCGGCTCGCGGCCGCTGAGCCGGAGCCCGAGCCGGCCCCGGCCCTGGCCTGACGCCCGTGCCGGGCGCCGTCGGCATCGGGCTCCTGCTCCTCGCCTGCGCCTATGCGCTCAACGCCGTCGGCGGGCGTGCGGTGGCGGGCCTGCGCCCCGACGAGGCGGCGGGGCTCGCGGCGGCCGGGGGCGCGACCCTGATGATTCTGAGCGGCGTCGGCAACCGCTTCCGGTCGGGCTTCGGCGAGGGGCTCGTCTCGCTGCTGCTCTGGATCGCGATCGGGGCGGGCGCCGCTTGCCTCTACGCCTATCGCGACGCGGCGCGCGACATGGCGTTCCGGGCGCTCGGCGAGATGAACCCGGGCGAGCCGGTGCCGGGGCGCGGCGACGAGGTGGTGATCGCCCGGCGGGTCGATGGCGGCTTCACGGTGCAGGCCAAGGTCAACGGCCGCGCGCAGGCCTTCGCCTTCGATACCGGCGCGAGCGCGGTGGTGCTCACCGCCGAGACCGCGGCCCAGCTCGGCCTCCATCCGGGCCCGGGCGCCTTCCGGGTCCAGGTCCAGACCGCCAACGGCCGCACCGCCGCGGCCCCGGTGGTGCTCGACACGGTGGCGGTCGGGCCGATCACCGAGACGCGCGTCGCCGCCCTGGTGACGAAGCCCGGGGCGCTCGGCGTGAACCTGCTCGGGATGAGCTTCTTGGAGCGGCTGAACTCCTACGAGGTGCGGGGCAGCCGCCTGATCCTGCGCGGGGCGCGGGGGTGACGCCTATGCGGGCGAGGCCAGCGGCTTGCCCTTCTCGACGGTGTAGGTGCTGAGGATGCGCACCGGTTTGGTCCCGCTCTTCGAGCCGGCATGGGGCACCCCCGGCGGGACCTGGAATGCGTCGCCGGCCTTGAGCACCCGGGTCGGCTGGCCCTCGATCGGCAATTCGATCTCGCCGTCCAGGACGTAGCCCGCCTCGATGCCCGGATGGGTGTGGCGGCCGACCAGCACGCCGGGCTCGATCTCGACCTCCGCGGTGATGGTGACGTAGCCGGGGGCCGGCCCCTCGGTCTGGCCCAGGACCTTGCGCTTCACCCCCGGCGTCGCCGCGGGCGGCGTCTGCGCCCCGGCCTCGGTGGCGAGAAAGCCGGTCAGGCTGCAGATCGCGCACGAGGCGAATCCCGCGAAACCGCGTCGCGTCAGCATGGTGTTCCTCCCGACGGTCGCGCTCTCTTGCGGGCGCGGTGCGGGGAGTGTGCGCGCGTGCGAGGGGCAGTCAAGGGAGGGTGATAGACTGGATTCTTTTGATCGCAGGGCTGTCCGAGGCAGTCCCTTCTTGAAATGAAGCGCGGGTTTCCCCCTCCCCCTCTGCGGGGGAGGGTGGCGAGCGGAGCGAGCCGGGAGAGGGGACGCCGCTTCCGGATAGGGCGGAGCCGTCGTGAAGGGCGCTCCCTGGAATGGCGTCGCGCTGCCCCTCTCCCGCCCCACGCACGAGTGCTTCGCACTCGCCGTGGGGCACCCTCCCCCGCAGAGCAGGGCTATCGCACATGAGTAAAGAGATTGAAGAGGGCATCCTTGCTCCAGGACGCTCTCTTCATCTTTTTGCGGATTGGAATATCGTCGGGGTGG
>NZ_JBEXZS010000090.1:0-33800 GCF_040593685.1 Methylobacterium sp. EM32
GTCGTCCGCGCCGGCCTGAACTACAAGTTCAACGGCTTCTAGTCGTCGCACTCCGTCACCCCGACGGAGCGGAGCCCGGCCGAAAGGCCGGGCTCTTCGCGTTGCGGGAGGCGTGGTCGTCCGTCACGGCGGGTATCGGCGGAATGCAGGAAGGGCCCGGCCGCTCGCGCGACCGGGCCCTTCCTGCAAGTCGGATCCGCCGACGAGCCATTGCGTCCGTTGCGGGTTCCCTGAGCCTGTTCGATGGATCTCGACCGACTCATGATCCTCCTGGTCATTCCGGTGCTGCGTCGCGGAGCCCGGAACGACCAGGAGGGTACGAAGTTTGCCCGGCGAGGCAACCAGTCCCTCAGATATCGAGCTCGATCTCGTCGGCGAAGACCGCCCGCTCGGAGATGAAGGCGAAGCGGGCCTCGGGCTTGTTGCCCATCAGCCGCTCGACCGTGTCGCCGGTGGCGTCGCGCGCCTCCTCCACCACCTCGACCCGCAGGAGCGTGCGCTTCTTCGGGTCCATCGTGGTTTCCTTGAGCTGGCCGGGCATCATCTCACCGAGGCCCTTGAAGCGCCCGATCTCGACCTTGCCCGACTTGAAGGTGGTCTTGAGCAGCTGCTCCTTGTGGCGGTCGTCCCGGGCATAGGCGCTCTTCGCCCCCTGCGTCAGCCGGTAGAGGGGAGGGACCGCCAGATAGAGGTGGCCGCCCTCGATCAGCTCCGGCATCTGCCGGTAGAAGAAGGTGATCAGGAGCGAGGCGATGTGGGCGCCGTCGACATCGGCGTCGGTCATGATGATGACCTTCTCGTAGCGAAGGTCGTCGTGCCGGTACTGCTTGCCGATGCCGCAGCCGAGCGCCTGGATCAGGTCCGAGAGGAGCTGGTTCGCCCCGAGCTTGTCCCGGCTCGCCGAGGCGACGTTGAGGATCTTGCCGCGCAGCGGCAGGATCGCCTGGGTGGCGCGGTCGCGCGCCTGCTTGGCCGAGCCGCCGGCCGAATCACCCTCGACGATGAAGATCTCGGAGCCGGCGGCACCGGCCTTCGAGCAATCGGCGAGCTTGCCCGGCAGGCGCAGCTTGCGGGTCGCGGTCTTGCGGGCGACCTCCTTCTCCTGGCGCCGGCGCAGGCGCTCCTCGGCCCGGTCGATGACCCAGTCGAGGAGCTTGTTGGCCTGGGTCGGCGAGGCGGCGAGCCAATGGTCGAAGGCGTCGCGGATCGCCGCCTCGACGATGCGGGAGGCCTCCAGGGTCGCGAGCTTGTCCTTGGTCTGGCCCTGGAACTCCGGCTCGCGGATGAAGACCGACAGCATCGCCGCGCAGGTCATCATCACGTCGTCGGCGGTCACCGAGGCCATCCGCTTGACCTGGCCGACCCGCTCGGCGTGGTCGCGCAATCCCCGCAGCAGGGCCACCCGCATCCCACTCTCGTGGGTGCCGCCCTCCGGCGTCGGGATGGTGTTGCAATAGGACGACGAGAAGCCGTCGTCGTTGGCAAGCCACGCCACCGCCCATTCGAGGGAGCCGTGGCTGCCGGGCCTGGTGATCTTGCCGGAGAAGACGTTGTCGGCGACCAGCTCCTTGCCGTCGATCTCGCGGGCGAGATAGTCCTTCAGGCCGGCCGGGAAGCGATGCACGGCCTCGGCCGGCACGTTCTCGACGCCCTCCAGCAGGGATGGGGCGCAGCGCCAGCGGATCTCGACGCCGCCGAACAGGTAGGCCTTCGAGCGCGCCATCTTGAACAGGCGGCGCGGATCGAACCTGTGCTCGCCGAAGATCTCCGCGTCGGGATGGAAGCGCACCTTGGTGCCGCGCCGGTTCTGCACCCGCCCGACCGTCTCGATCGGCCCCTGCGCGTGGCCGCGGGAGAAGGTCTGCCGGTAGAGGGTCTGGTTGCGGGCGACCTCGACCTCGAGCACGTCCGAGAGCGCGTTCACCACCGAGATGCCGACGCCGTGCAGGCCGCCCGAGGTCTCGTAGACCTTCGAGTCGAACTTGCCGCCGGCATGCAGCGTGGTCATGATGACCTCGAGCGCCGACTTGCCCGGAAATTTCGGGTGCGGGTCGATCGGGATGCCGCGGCCGTTATCGGTCACTGCGAGGCAGCCGTTCTCCTCCAGCTCCACCTCGATGAAGCTGGCATGGCCCGCCACCGCCTCGTCCATGGAATTGTCGATCACCTCGGCGAAGAGGTGGTGCAGCGCCTTCTCGTCGGTGCCGCCGATATACATGCCGGGCCGGCGCCGCACCGGCTCCAGACCCTCCAGCACCTCGATCGCCGAGGCGTCGTAGCCGGCCTCCTCCGCGGGCGGGGGCACGGCGACGGGCTTCGGCCGCTTCACGGCTTCCGCCTTGAGCGGATCCGTCGGCGGCTTCGATCCGGCGGGATTCGTACCAGGAGGCTTGCCTCCCGGTCCGAACAGGTCTCGTGCGGCCTCGCTCACGCGACGGCCTCGCGGTGGGGGAAGGGCTCTGGCAGCATTCGAGGTCATCCTTTCCCTATACCGGAACAAACGCGGAACAAAAAGAGCCTTTGCGCGGCTGCAGGGTGTGGCGAACGGGCGTGGTCGGGCGGCGGGGAATCGCCGCGCCGCAGAACCCGTACCAGAGTCACCGAGACGTAAACAAATTCCCTTAAAGCCCGGTGACGCGCGCGATACCCCCCGGAACCTCGGCCGTGACCGCCCGTTGTCCGGGTGGCCGCTCCCGACGCCGGACGGGCGGCGCGCCGCAGGAGCGTTCCGACGATGAAAACCGTCAACCGCCACGCCCGTCATCTCTCCCTCGCCCGCGCCGAGCAGGCCGCCGGCCAGGCCTTCGGCTTCGCCGAGGAGGGCGTCGCCGCGGCCGCGATCGGAATCGGGCGTGTGGCGATGACGGCGACCGGCGCAGCCGTCGCGGTGGCCTTCGCCGCGACCCTCGCCTGGGCGTTCTGACCGCCCGAGCCGGCTTTCCCCAGCATCCGCAGCGCCCCGGCCATTGCCGCGGGCGGGGGCCGCCTTAGCTCCCGCCTTGGCGATGCCTGTGCCGCGATGCGGGATCGGCCCGCGGAACCTGCGCAATCCGACCGAATTTCCTGAGCGGCACCCCACGCCGTTCGCACACTCTTGCTCTCGAAGGATGGTGGCCCGATGCGGCGCGCCCACAGCATGCCATTCGGTGCGGAAATCGGACCGGAGGGCGTGCGATTCGCCCTCTGGGCGCCGACCGCGACGAACGTCGCCCTGATGCTCGACGGGACCGAGCATCCGCTGGAGGACCAGGGCGAGGGCTGGCGGCGCGTGACGGTGCCGGGCGTGCGCGCCGGCGCCCGCTACGGCTACCGGATCGACGGCGACCTCGTGGTGCCCGATCCGGCCTCGCGCTTCCAGCCCGAGGACGTGTCCGGCCTGAGCGAGGTGGTCGATCCCTCGTCCTTCGCCTGGACCGACCGGGACTGGGCCGGGCGCCCGTTCGAGGAGACGGTGATCTACGAGTGCCACGTCGGCACCGCGACGCCGGAAGGGACCTACGCGGCGCTCCAGCACAAGCTCGAATCCCTGCGCGACCTCGGCGTCACTGCGATCGAGCTGCTCCCGCTCGCCGACTTCAAGGGCAGCCGCAACTGGGGCTATGACGGCGTGCTGCCCTACGCGCCGGATTCCGCCTACGGCACGCCCGACGACCTGCGCCGCCTCGTCGACCGGGCGCATGCCCTCGGGCTGATGGTCTTCCTCGACGTCGTCTACAACCATTTCGGACCGGCGGGTAATTACCTCCACGCCTACGCCAAGTCGTTCTTCACCGAGCGGCACAAGACGCCGTGGGGCGCCGGCATCAACTTCGACGGCAAGACCAGCGGCGAGGTGGTGCGCGACTACTTCGTCCACAATTCGCTGTACTGGCTGGAGGAGTTCAACATCGACGGCCTGCGCTTCGACGCGGTCCACGCGATCTTGGACGATTCCGATAAACACTTCCTCGGCGAGCTGGCCGAGCGGATCCGCGGGGCTTTCCCCGAGCGGCCGATCCACCTGATGCTGGAGAACGAGGCCAACCAGGCCTCGTGGCTGGAGCGGGATGGGACGGGCCGGCCGCGCTACCACAGCGCGCAGTGGGCCGATGACACCCATCACGGCTGGCACATCCTGCTGACGGGCGAGGATTCCGGCTACTACGAGAGTTTTTCCGACAAGCCGGCCGCCCACCTCGCCCGGAGCCTCGCGGAAGGGTTCGCCTATCAGGGCGAGCCGTTCAAGACGCTGGACAACCATCCCCGCGGCGAGCCGTCCAGCCACCTGCCGCCCTCGGCCTTCGTCACCTTCCTGCAAAACCACGACCAGGTCGGCAACCGGGCGCTCGGCGAGCGCCTCAGCCACCTCGCCGACCCCGACAAGCTCGCGCTCGCCCGGGCCGGGCTGCTGCTCAGCCCGCAGATCCCGATGCTGTGGATGGGCGAGGAATGGTCGGCCTCGACGCCGTTCCTGTTCTTCGTCGATTTCGCTCCGGACGAGGAGCTGAACAAGGCGGTCCGTGACGGAAGGCGTCGCGAGTTCAAGAGCTTCGCCGCCTTCGCCGACGAGGAGAAGGCGAAGACGATCCCGGATCCGACCGCCGCGGAGACGTTCCGGCGCTCGAAGCTCGACTGGGCGGAGCGGGAGCGCTCGCCCCACCGCGAGATCCTGGCCGACACGACCGCGCTGCTGGCGCTTCGCCAGCGCGAGGTGGTGCCGCTGACGAAGACCGCCTGGCAGGGCGGGCGCTACGCGCTGCCGCGGCCCGACGTGATCGACGTGACCTGGTCTTATGCCGGGGGCACGCTCCGCTTCGTCGGCGTGTTCGGCGGCGACTCGTACGAGCCCGGGCCGCTGCCCGGCCGCGTCGTCTGGCGCTCACCCGCCGCCTCGCAGGACGAGGACGGCGCCCTGGTCCTGCCCGCCTGGTCGGGCGTGTTCGTGAAAGAGGTTTTTTGAGATGGCCGTGACCGAGGATGTCGTCGCGCGGCTCGCCGATGAGGCGGGCATCGCCGCGGACTACACCGACGCCTTCGGCCGGCGCGTCGAGACCCCGCTCGACGTGCGCCAGGGCCTGCTTGCAGCTTTGGGCCTGCCGGCGGGGACCGACGCGGAGGCGCAAGCGAGCCTGGAGCGCATCCGTTCCTTGCGCCACGGCCTCGTGCCGCCGCTGGTGCCGGTCGAGGCGCGGCGCGCCGCACGGGTGTCGATCCGTCCGGGTGCTGCCTCCGGCACCGTGAGCTGGCGGATCGTCGACGAGCGCGGCACGGCCCGCGACGGGCGCGTGGCCCTGGGCCCCGAGGCCGACGCGATCGAGCTGCCGCCTCTCACCCCCGGCTACCACCGCCTTACCGTGACCTTCGGCGATCAGCGCGCCGAGGCCACGGTGATCGCCGCGCCGCAGCGCTGCTGGCGGCCCCGGGCGCTCGGCGACGAGGGCGCGCGGGACTGGGGCCTGGCGGCCCAGCTCTACGGCCTGCGCTCGGACACCAATCTCGGCATCGGCACCTACACCGATGCCGGGCGCGCCGCCGCCGATGCCGGGGCGCGGGGCGCAGCCTTCCTAGGGTTGAGCCCGGTCCACGCCCTGTTCTCGACCGACCGGCAGAAGGTCTCGCCCTACTCGCCGTCCTCGCGGCTGTTCCTCGAGACGCTCTTCATCGATCCGGCCTCGCTCCCAGGCCTTCCCGGCAGCCGGGCCGCGCTCATCTTGAAGGGAGCCGCCTCCGAGGTCGCGCGCCTGCGCGACACCTCCCTGGTCGACCATGCCGGCGTCTGGCAGGTCTTGAGCCCCGTCCTCGAAGCGCTGTGGCAGGATTCTCCGGCCCGGGCTGGGCGGGACACCGAGTTCCTGGCCTTCCGCGCCGCCGGGGCCGAGAACCTGGAGGCCCACGCCACCTTCGAGGCCCTGGCCGAGCATTTTGCCAGCGACGGCGCCAACTGGCTCGGCGACTGGCCGGAGGCCTACCGCCGCAACGGCACGCCGGAGGTCCTGGCCTTCGCGGCCGAGCATCAGGAGCGGGTCGCCTACCACGCTTGGCTGCAATTCCTCGCCGACCGGCAGCTCGCCCGCGCCGCCGCGCAGGGACTCGCCTCCGGCATGCGGCTCGGGCTCTACCGCGACCTTGCGGTCGGCGCCGATCGCGGCGGCTCGGAGATCTGGTCGCATCCCGAGCGCTTCGCCGCCGGTCTGTCGATCGGCGCGCCGCCGGACATCCTGGCGCCGAACGGCCAGGATTGGGGCCTGCCGCCCTTCGATCCCCTGGAGCTGGAGCGCGACGGCCTCGCGGCCTTCCGGGCGCTGGTCCAGGCCAACATGAGGCACGCCGGCGCGATCCGCATCGACCACGCCTTCCAGCTCGCCCGGCTGTTCCTGATCCCGGTCGGGGTGGGGGCGAAGGGCGGCGCCTACGTGGCGATGCCGTTCGAGGCGATGCTGGCTGTCCTGCGCCTCGAGAGCCACCGGGCGAAGTGCCTCGTCATCGCGGAGGATCTCGGCACCGCGCCGGCCGGCTTCTCCGACGCGCTGATGCAGGCCGGGATCCTGAGCTACCGCATCCTGTCCTTCGAGCGGGAGGAGGGCGGCACGTTCAAGCGCCCGGCCGAGTACCCGCGCGACGCGCTCTGCGCCATCACCACCCACGACCTGCCGACCTTCGTCGGCTGGTGGCGCGGCGTCGACACCGAGCTGCGCCAGTCCCTCGGCCTCTACGACGCCGAGCGGGCCGGGGCCGAGCGCGAGGAGCGGGTGCACGAGCGCCGGCGCCTGGCCGAAGCCCTGAACCAGGAGGGCCTGCTCCCGGATGCTGACGTGCCGGGCGAGCCGCCCTTCGAGGCGGCGGTGCGCTTCCTCGCCCGCGCCCCGTCGGTGCTGACGGCCGTGCAGTACGAAGACATCCTCGGCGAGGTGAGCCAGGCCAACATGCCGGGCGTCACCGAGGGCTACCCGAACTGGCGCCGCAAGCTCGACCGCGACCTCGCGGCGATCGCGGCGCCGGGCGGGCCGCTCGCCAAGCTCGCCTCGTCGCTCGCCGCGGAGGAGCGCGGGCCGCGCTCGGGCGCTGCGCGGCTCGCCTCGCCGCCGCCGCGGGCGACCTACCGGCTCCAGTTCCACAAGGACTTCACCTTCGACCACGCGGCGAAGATCGTCCCGTATCTGGCGAAGCTCGGCATCAGCCACGTCTACGCCTCGCCGATCCACAAGGCGCGGCCGGGCTCGATGCATGGCTACGACATCGTCGACCACCGCGAGATCAATCCGGAACTCGGCGGCGAGGAGGCGTTCATCCGCTTCAGCGACGGGCTGAAGGCACACGGCCTCAAGTTCCTGCTCGACATCGTGCCGAACCACATGGGCGTCGGCGGCGCCGACAACCCGTGGTGGCTCTCGGTGCTCGAATGGGGGGCGCTCTCGCCGGCGGCCGACGCCTTCGACATCGACTGGGGCCGGCTGGGCGCCCGCAACAAGCTCGTCGTGCCGTTCCTCGGCGACCGCTACGGCGAGGCCCTGGAGAAGGGCGATCTGAAGCTCGCCTTCGACCCGGAGGAGGGCTCCCTCAGCGTCTGGCACTTTGAGCACCGCTTCCCGGTCAACCCGCTGAGCTATCCGATCGTCCTCGACCGGGCGCTCGCGGCCCTGTCCGAGGTCGGCGACGAGGCCTCGGCGGAAGTGCTGTCGATCTCCGAGCGCCTGCGCCGGATGGGCGACGAGACCAATTCCGAGCGTCAGGCCGCCTTCCCGGAGGAAGCCGAGGGGCTGAAGCGGCGCCTCGCCCACGCGGTCGCGGCCTCGTCCGACCTGAAGGCGGCGATCGACCGGGCGGTGACCCTCGTCAACGGCTTCAAGGGCCACCCCGACAGCTTCGGGGCGCTGCATCGCATCCTGGAGGCCCAGGCCTATCGCCTTGCCCACTGGCGGGTCGCGGCGAGCGACATCAACTACCGCCGCTTCTTCGACGTGAACTCGCTCGCCGGGCTCAAGGTCGAGGACAAGCGGGTGTTCGAGGGCGCCCACGCGATGCTCTTCCGGCATATCCGCGAGGGGCGGATCGACGGGTTGCGCATCGACCATATCGACGGCCTTGCCGACCCGGCGGGCTATGCCCGCGCGCTCCAGGCGGCGCTCGGCCCGGGCTTCTACATCGTGGTGGAAAAAATCCTGGAGCCCGGCGAGAAGTTGCGGCCCTGGCCGATCGCCGGCACCACCGGCTACGACGTGCTGAACCAGATCGACGGGCTGTTCGTCGACCAGGGGAAGCGCGAGGAGGTCGCCAGGCTCTATGCCGGCGCGACCGGCATGGACGAGCCCTACGGTTATCTCCTGCGCAACGTGAAGGGCGAGATCCTGGAAACCAGCTTCGCCAGCGAGCTGGAAGTCCTGACCTCGGACTTGAAGCAGGTGGCCGATGCCGACCGGCGCACCCGCGACTTCTCGGTCAATGCGCTGCGTCAGGCCCTGTCGGAGATCATCGCCCGCTTCCCGGTCTATCGCAGCTACCTGGGCTCGGACCTCGACGAGAACGAGATCGAGCCGGAGGACCTGAAGCTGATCGGCGACACGGTGCGCAAGGCCAAGCGCCGCTCCAGCCTGCCCGACCGCTCGGTGCACGACTTCGCCGAACGTGTGCTGCTCGGGCGGCTCGACACCGAGGGGCCGGGCCGGCCCGACCCCGAGGTGGTGCGCCGCTTCCGCCGCCGCTTCCAGCAGCTCACCGGACCGGTGATGGCGAAGAGCCTGGAGGACACGCTGTTCTACCGCTTCGTCGAGCTGCTGGCGCTCAACGAGGTCGGGGGCGATCCGGGCGAGTACGGGCTGACGGCCGAGCATTTCCACGCGCTCCAGGCCGCCCGCGCCCGCGACTGGCCGAACGCGATGATCACCACGGCCACTCACGACACCAAGCGCGGCGAGGATGCCCGCACCCGGCTGCTGGCGCTCTCCGAGATCCCGGCGGAATGGGAAGAGGCCTGGACCTTGTGGGGGCAGCTCGTCGCGCCGCACCTCGCGCAAGTCGACGGCGAGGCGGCGCCCGACGCCAACGACCAGTGGATGTTCCTGCAGGCCATCCTCGGCGCCTGGCCGCTGGAGCTGCTGACCGACAAGCCTGATCCGAAAGACGTCGAGGAATTCCGCAAGCGGCTCGGCGCCTATGCGGAGAAAGCGATGCGCGAGGGCAAGCGCCGGTCGAGCTGGGTCAACGTCGACGAGGCCTATGAGGGTGCGGTCGCGAAGCTGTTCGACGCCCTGGTGGCGCCGGGCTCGGAGTTCCTGAAGGAATTCCGTCTCTTCGCCGAGCAGCTGGCGCGGGTCGGCATGGTGACGGGCCTCGCCCGCTCGGCGCTGAAATGCACCTTGCCGGGCCTGCCCGACATCTACCAAGGCACGGAGTTCTGGGACTTCTCCTTCGTCGATCCCGACAACCGCCGCCCGGTCGACTACGCCGAGCGCGAGGCGGCGCTCGGGCAGGACGTGGCGGTCGAGGACCTGCTGGCCTCCTGGCCGGATGGACGGATCAAGCAACGGGTCCTCGCCCGTCTGCTCGCCGACCGCGCCGCGTATCCCGGCTTCTACGCCGAGGCCGATTACGCCCCGGTCGCAGCCGAGGGGGAGGGCGCGGAGCGCGTCGTCGCCTTCCTGCGCCAGGACGCGACGGCAGGATCGGAGGCCGGCGACCTCTTGGTGGCGGTGCCGCGCCGGGTCGCGGCCGAGGACGGACCGCAGCTCGCCGCGGCCTTCGCCGGGACGAGCCTGCCGGTGCCCGAGGGCAGCGTCTGGCGCGATCTGGTGACGGGCGACGAGGTCCGTTCCGAGGGTGGACGCGTGAACGTCGAGCGACTCTTCGCGCGCCTCCCCCTGGCGGTTCTGCGTCTCTCCGCCAATTGAGACCTCGGGCTCGGCCGGACCCTCTGGTCCGGCCGAGCCCGCCTGAATGGATCGAGAACGAGCAGGCAGGATCGGGCCGATGAACGTACCCCGCACCAGCACCAAGCCGGCGAAGCGCACCCGCGAGGTGACGCCGCTGCCGGCGACCCTGGCGCCGCTGGCGGCCGGACCACGGATCTACAACCTGTTTCCCCTCCTGGTCGGCCGAGTCTCGGCCTGGACCGCCGAACTGCCCCGCATCGCGGAGCTCGGCTTCGACTGGGTCTATCTCAATCCTTTCCACCAGACCGGCGGCTCGGGCTCGCTCTACGCCGTCGCCGATCCGGACCGGCTCGACGAGCGCCTGCGCGACCTCGACGGCACCCCGGACGACGAGCAGATCCGCCGCTTCTGCGCGGCCGCCGCCGGGCACGGCCTGAAGATCATGACCGACCTGGTGGTGAACCACGCTGCCAATGACGGGAAGCTGGCCCACGAGCGCCCCGACCTGTTCGTGCGCGACGAATCCGGCGCGCCGGTGAGCCCGCACGCGGTCGATCCCGATGATCCGTCGAAGATCACCGTCTGGGGCGACCTCGCCGAGTTCGACTACGTCGGCCAACACGCGCGTACGGCGCTGACCGAGCTGTGGAACGGCTACGTCGCCAAGCTCCAGGGTCTCGGCGTCGCCGGCTTCCGCTGCGACGCGGCCTACAAGGTGCCGCCGGACGTGTGGCGCAGCCTGATCGGCGCCGCCAAGGACCGCGACCACGCCGCGCTCTTCGCCGCCGAGACCTTGGGCTGCACCTTCGAGGAGGCGCGGGCGACGGCCGAGGCCGGGTTCGACTACCTGTTCAACTCCTTCGCCTGGTGGGACCTGAAGGCGCCCTGGGCGCTGGAGCAGTACGAGCGCCTGCGCATCCTGGCGCCCTCGATCGCCTTCCCGGAGAACCACGACATGCAGCGGCTCGCCGCCTCGCTGGAGGGCGGGCGCGAGGCGGTGGCGGCGGAACTCAAGAGCCGCTACGCGCTCGCCGCCTTCTTCTCCGCCGGCGTGCTGATGCCGATCGGCTACGAGTGGGGCTACGCCAAGCCGCTCCACGTGGTGGAGACCACCCCGGAGAGCCGCGAGCACCACACCGGCATCGACATCTCGGGCTTCGTCGCGGCGATCAACCGCCTGCGCGCCGACCTGCCGGCGGCCAATGTCGAGGGCGCGCAGTGGCGCCTCTCGGCGCCGGACGCCTCGTACGTCGCGCTGATCCGGATCGATACCGGCCATCCCGGCTCGGCCGAGAACGCCGTGCTTGTGCTGCACAACCCTACGACTAAGCCGGTCGCGGTCGATCCGGCGCCACTGATCGCCGGCTCCGGCGGCGAGTTCGGACCGTTCCAGGACCTGACGCCCGAGGCCGCGCCGCTGGTCTTCCGCGCCGACCAGTCGATCGGCCTGGAGCCCCGGGCGGTGCGCATCCTCGCCGCGCGCCGCATCGGCGCCGTACGCCGGCCGCGCCGCACCACCCCGAGCGGGGAGGGGCGCGTCGTCATCGAGGCGGTGAGCCCTGAGATCGACGGCGGTCGCTCGGCGATCAAGCGCGTCGTCGGCGATCAGGTCCATGTCGAGGCCGACATCTTCACCGACGGGCACGACGTCATCAACGCCGCGGTCCTGTCGCGCCTCGCCGGCGAGACCGAGTGGCGCCGCGACCCGATGCTGTTCGTCGACAACGATCGCTGGCACGGTCATTTCCCGCTCACCCGCAACGCCCGCTACGAGTACACCGTCGAGGCGTGGCGCGACGACTTCTCGTCCTGGCTGCGGGGCCTGGAGAAGAAGCGCAACGCTGGCGTCGACGTGCGGCTCGAGACGATGGAGGGCGTCGGCCTCGTCAAGCGCGCCGCTGCGCTGGCCGAGGGCAGCGACGCCTCCGCGCTGAACGCCCTGGTGGCGGCGCTCGAAGCCGACGAGCCCGGCTCGGCGGCGCAGCTCCATCGGCTGCTGGAGCAGACGGCGCTGATCCACCGCAACTCGGAGCGGGTGAACCTCTCGCGCTATCCGGTCGTGCTGGAGGTCTTCGCCGACCGCCTCGCGGCCCGGTTCTCGGCCTGGTACGAGATCTTCCCGCGCTCTCAATCCGGTGATCCGAACCGCCACGGCACCTTCGACGACGTCATCGCCCGGTTGCCCGAGATCCGGGAGCTCGGCTTCGACGTGCTCTACTTCACGCCGATCCACCCGATCGGCCGCACCAACCGCAAGGGCAAGAACAACTCCCTGAAGGCGAAGGAGGGCGATGTCGGCTCGGTCTACGCCGTCGGCGCGGAGGAGGGCGGCCACGAAGCGGTGCATCCCGATCTCGGCACCCTCGACGACTTCCGGCGACTCGTCGCGGCGAGCCACGCCCACGGCATGGAGGTGGCGCTCGACTTCGCGATCCAGTGCTCGCCGGACCATCCCTGGATCAAGCAGCATCCGGAATGGTTCGACTGGCGGCCCGATGGCACCATCAAGTTCGCCGAGAACCCGCCGAAGAAGTACGAGGACATCGTCAACGTCGATTTCTACCGCGAGGGCGCCTTCCCGTCGCTGTGGGTCGAGTTGCGCGACATCATCGCCGGCTGGGTTGAACTCGGGGTGAAGATCTTCCGGGTCGACAACCCGCACACCAAGCCGATCCCGTTCTGGGACTGGATGATCCGCGACGTCAACGACCGCTACCCCGACGTGCTGTTCCTCGCCGAGGCCTTCACCCGGCCTAAGATGATGAAGAAGCTCGCCAAGGCCGGCTTCCAGCAGAGCTACACCTACTTCACCTGGCGCAACACGAAGGAGGAGCTGGCGGCCTACTCGACGGAACTCGCCGGCGAGATGGGCGAATATTACCGTCCGAACTTCTTCGCCAACACGCCGGACATCAACCCGGTCTTCCTGCAGACCAGCGGCCGGCCGGGCTTCATCATCCGGGGCACGCTGGCGGCCACGTTGTCGAGCGTCTACGGCATCTATAACGGCTTCGAGTTGTGCGACGCCGCCCCGGTGCCGGGCAAGGAGGAGTACCTCGACTCGGAAAAATACGAGCTGAAGGCCTGGGACTATTACCGGCCCGGCAACATCCGCGACCACATCATCGCGCTCAACCGCATCCGCCGCGAGAACCCGGCCCTGTGGGATTTTCGCAATGTCGTCTTCACCCCGGCCTGGAACGACCAGATCCTGGCCTACCTGCGGATGACGCCGTCCGGTGACAACGCGGTGTTCTGCATGGTCAACCTCGACCCGAGGAACCGGCAGGAATGCACCTACGAGGTGCCGCTCTGGCAGCTCGGTCTGCCCGATGACGGCGCGGTCGAGGTCGAGGACCTGCTGCTCGGCTACAAGTTCGAGCTGCGCGGCAAGACCCACCGCATCGCCCTGGATCCTGCCGAGCGCTCGGTGGTGATCTGGCGCCTTCGCCGCCCCGACCGCCTTGCGGCGCCCGGCGGCACGTGGCAGCACGGCTCTGCCTAGCCGTGCCTCCCGGTGCGGACGAATCACCCGTCCGCGCCGGCAGGCTTCAAGGCTCCCGAACTCTCCCCGGCGCCCCGCGTTGAGCCCAAGCCCGACGGAAGGCCTTCAGCCCGGCGCCACGACCCGATCGAATGAGGCTCTGACGCGATGATCGATCGCAGCGATCCGCAATGGTACCGTGACGCCATCATCTACCAGGTGCACGTCAAGTCCTTCTTCGACGCGAACAACGACGGCATCGGCGATTTCGACGGCCTGACCGCGAAGCTGGACTACATCCGCGACCTCGGCGTCACGGCGATCTGGGTGATGCCGTTCTATCCCTCGCCGCTGCGCGACGACGGCTACGACATCGCGGATTATCGCGACATCAATGCCTCCTACGGCACGATGGACCAGTTCCGCACCTTCGTGGACGAAGCCCATGCCAGGGGCCTGCGGGTCATCACGGAGCTCGTCATCAACCACACCTCGGACCAGCATCCCTGGTTCCAGCAGGCCCGCAATTCCCCGAAGGGTTCGGAGTGGCGTGACTTCTACGTCTGGTCCGACACCGACGAGCTATACACCGACACCCGCATCATCTTCCTCGACACCGAGGCCTCGAACTGGACCTGGGATCCGGTCGCCAAGGCCTATTACTGGCACCGCTTCTACTCGCACCAGCCCGACCTGAACTTCGACAACCCGAAGGTTCTGGACGCGGTGATCGAGGTGATGCGCTACTGGCTCGACATGGGGGTGGACGGGTTGCGCCTCGACGCGATCCCCTACCTGATCGAGCGCGACGGCACGAATTGCGAGAATCTCCCTGAGACCCACACGGTCATCAAGAAGATCCGCGCCGCCCTCGACGAATCCTATCCCGACCGGATGCTGTTGGCCGAGGCCAACCAGTGGCCGGAGGAGACGGCGCAGTATTTCGGCGACGGCGACGAATGCCACATGGCGTTCCACTTCCCGCTGATGCCGCGGATGTACATGGCGATCGCGCAGGAGGACCGGCACCCGATCACCGACATCATGCGGCAGACGCCGGAAATTCCGGATGGCTGCCAATGGGCGATCTTCCTGCGCAACCATGACGAGCTGACGCTCGAGATGGTGACCGACAAGGAGCGCGACTACCTCTGGAGCTTCTACGCCGCCGACCGGCGCGCCCGCATCAACCTCGGCATCCGCCGCCGCCTCGCGCCGCTGCTCGAGAACGACCGGCGCAAGATCGAGCTGATGAAGTTCCTGGTCCTCTCGATGCCCGGCACCCCGGTGCTGTACTATGGCGACGAGATCGGCATGGGCGACAACATCTATCTCGGCGACCGCGACGGCGTGCGCACGCCGATGCAATGGTCGCCGGACCGCAACGGCGGCTTCTCCCGCTCCGACCCGGCCCGCCTGTTCCTGCCGACGATCCAGGACCCGATCTACGGCTTCGACGCGGTCAACGTCGAGGCGCAGACGCGCGCCCAGACCAGCCTGCTCAACTGGACCCGGCGGATGATCGCGATCCGCAACAACCACGTCTCGCTCGGGCGCGGAGCCCTGCGCTTTCTCTATCCGGACAACCGCAAGGTGCTCGCCTGGATTCGCGAGCACGACAACGAGCGCGTGCTCTGCGTCGCCAACCTGTCGCGGGCGCCGCAGGCGGTGCAGCTCGACCTCTCCGACCTGCGCACCGCGGTGCCGGTGGAGCTGACCGGCGGCACCTCGTTCCCGCCGATCGGCGATCTGCCGTACCTGCTGACCATGCCGGCCTACGGCTTCTACTGGTTCTCGCTCTCGACCGCGAATGCCGGCACGATGGGCCCGAGCCCGGAGACGCCGGAGCTGTTCACGCTGGTGCTGACCGGCGGCGTCGAGACCCTGATGCGGGGCCGCGAGCGCCAGGCCTTCGAGCGCACGGTCGCGCCGCGCTTCATCGGCTCGCGGCGCTGGTTCGGCGCCAAGGGCACCCGCATCCGCGGGGTCGAGGTGACGGACAGCGCGATCCTGCCTTCCGCGAGCGGCACCGGCGGCTTCCTCCTGCCGCGCATCGCCGTCTCGCTCGCCAACGGCGAGACGCAGGACTACTTCGTGCCGCTCGCCGTCGACGAGGGCCGCGAGGACGAGTCGCTGATGGACCACGCGGTCGCCCGGGTGCGCCGCGGCCCGCGGATGGGCCTCCTCTACGGCGCCGCCTCCTCGGTCGACTTCGCGCTCGCGATGGTCGACGCGATTCGCAACAACCGCGAGATCGCGTCCGAGAAGGGCCGCATCCGCTTCACCGCGACCTCGCTGTTCGATCCCGAGCTGGAGCTCGACCCGGCCGATATCCGCCGGCTCTCGGCGGAGCAGAGCAACACCTCGATCGCCTTCGGTTCGCGGCTGATGCTGAAGCTCCTGCGCCGGCTCCAGCCGGGCGCGCATCCGGAGGTCGAGGTCGGCCGCTTCCTCACCGAGGAGGCCGGGTTCAAGAACACCCCGGCTTTGCTCGGCGTGGTCGAGCATGTCGGGCCCGACGGCACGACGACGGCGCTCGGCCTGCTCCAGGCCTTCGTGCGCAACCAGGGCGACGCGTGGACCCTGATGCTCGAATACCTGCGGCGCGACCTCGACACGATCGTGCTGGTGCCCGAGAGCGAGGCGCACTCGCCGGAGGAGACCTTCGCCACGCATCTGCGCTGGGCCGGGTTGCTCGGCCAGCGCACCGCCGAGATGCACAAGGCGCTCGCCACCGAGACCGCCGACCCGGCCTTCGCCGCCGAGCCGTTCACGGCGGAGGATCTCTCGGCGCTCGCCGCCGACACGCGGCGCCAGGCCGAGAAGGCCCTGCGGGCCTGCGCCTCGCTCGGCTTCACGGCGCCCGAGAGCGCGCAGGAAGCTGCTTCCGCGATCGTCGCCGCCAAGGCGGAGATCGAGGCGCTGATCGCGTCCCTGAGCAACGAGGCGCCGACGGGGGCCCACCGCACCCGCATCCACGGCGACTACCATCTCGGGCAGGTACTGGCCTCGCAGGACGACCTCATCATCGTCGACTTCGAGGGCGAGCCGTCGCGGCCGGTGGACGAGCGCCGGGCAAAGTCGACGCCGCTCCGCGACGTCGCCGGCATCCTGCGCTCGTTCGCCTATGGCGGCGAGACCGTGACCCGCGAGGTCTCCTCGCGCTTCGCCGAGGCCGGCGATCGGGCGAAGACCGCCGTCGCCGCCTGGCGGGCGATGGTGAGCGGGGCCTTCCTGGAGGCCTACGCCGCCACCGTGCAGGGCAGCCGCGCCGCGGTGACGGACGCGGGCACCCATGACCGCCTGCTGCGGCTCTGCCTGCTGCAGAAGGCGCTCTACGAGATCGATTACGAGGCCAACAACCGTCCGGACTGGATCGAGATTCCGGCCCGCGGCGTGCTGGCCATCCTGGCCGACCAGAAAGGGGCGTGACCCATGGACGACGAGACCAGCGCCCGGAAGCCGGCCGCCTCCCGGCGCCCGACCGACCGCGACCTTGAGACGAGCGTGACCGAGAGCGTGACGACCGGAAAGCCCGGGAAGAGCGCGACCAAAGGCGCGAAGGTGAAGGCCGCCCTGGTGGCGCCGGTGACCGTCAAGGCGAAAGCCGGCAAGGACAAGGCCGACAAGAAGGGCAAGGGGGCCCTCAAGCACGTCTCGCTGCGCGTCGCCGCGATGCAGGCCGCGGCCTCGCCCCGCGTCTCCGGGCCGGCGCCGGGCCGCCCGGCGCGGCCGCCGGTGCCGGGCCGGGCCTACGCGGTCCATCCCGACGCCGTCGAGGCGATCATGCGCGCCGAGCACGGCGACCCCTTCGGGGTCCTCGGGCCGCACGAGACGGCGGAGGGCCAGTGGGAGGTGCGCGCGGTGCTGCCGGAGGCCCGCGCCGCCACGGTCGTGATCGGCGAGACCCGCGTGCCGATGGAGCGGCGCCACCCCGCCGGCTTCTTCGTCGGGAGCTTCGCCCATCCGCAGCGACCCGATTACCGCATCGCGGTGGAGGGCTGGGACAACACCGAGCGCACGCGCCGCGACCCCTACGAGTACGGCGCCACGCTCACGCAAGCGGAGATCGGCCTCCTGCGCGACGTCGGCAACGACGCGGTGCACCGCGTTTTGGGGGCGCAGGCGGTCGAGATCGGCGGCACGCCGGGCTTCCGCTTCGCGGTCTGGGCACCGAATGCCCGCCGGGTCTCGGTCGTCGGCGAGTTCAACGATTGGGACGGCCGGCGCCACCCGATGCGGCTGTGGCAGGATGGCGGTGTCTGGGAGCTGTTCATCCCCGAACTGAAGAAGGGCGGCCACTACAAGTTCGAGATCCGCGGGCCCGACGGCGCGCTGCTGCCGCTCAAGGCCGATCCGGTGGCCTTCGCGGCGCAGCAGCCGCCCGAGACCGCCTCCAAGCTCGAAGGCCTGCCGGCACCGGTCTGGCGCGACCAGGCCTGGATGCAGAGCCGCAACGCGCTGGATCACCGCCACGGCCCGATCTCGATCTACGAGGTCCATCTTGGCTCGTGGGCGCGGGTGCCGGAGGAGGGCAACCGCTACCTCACCTACCGCGAGCTCGCCGCCCGCCTCATCCCCTACGCCAAGGAGATGGGCTTCACCCATATCGAGCTCCTGCCGATCACCGAGCACCCGTTCGACGGCTCCTGGGGCTACCAGCCGGTCTCGCTCTACGCGCCGACCAGCCGCTTCGGCTCGCCCGAGGATTTTTCCGAGTTCGTGAACGCCGCGCACGAGGCCGGCATCGGCATCCTGCTCGACTGGGTGCCGGGCCACTTCCCCCTCGACGCCCACGGCCTCGGCCAGTTCGACGGCACCCATCTCTACGAGCACGCCGATCCGCGCCAGGGCTTCCACCAGGACTGGGGCACCTACATCTACAATTTCGGGCGCACCGAGGTCTCGGCCTTTCTCGCCTCGAACGCCCGATTCTGGCTCGAACACTACCACCTGGACGGATTGCGCGTCGATGCGGTGGCGTCGATGCTATACCTCGACTACTCGCGCCGGGCGGGTGAGTGGATCCCGAACCAGTACGGCGGCAACGAGAACCTCGAGGCCATCGACTTCCTGCGCAAGACCAACGAGGCGACCTACAGCCACGCTCCCGGCACGATGACGGTGGCGGAGGAATCGACCTCCTGGCCGGGCGTCTCGCACCCGACCTATACCGGGGGCTTGGGCTTCGGCTTCAAGTGGAACATGGGGTGGATGCACGACACCCTGCGCTTCATCTCGAAGGAGCCGGTGCATCGCCGCTACCACCACCACGACCTGACCTTCGGGCTGCTCTACGCCTTCTCCGAGAACTTCATCCTGCCCCTGTCCCACGACGAGGTGGTGCACGGGAAGGGCTCGCTGCTCGGCAAGATGCCGGGCGACCGCTGGCAGAAATTCGCCAATCTCCGTGCCTATTTCGGCTTCATGTGGGGGCATCCCGGCAAGAAGCTGCTGTTCATGGGCGGCGAGTTCGGCCAGGAGAAGGAGTGGAACCACAACCAGAGCCTCGATTGGCACCTGCTGGAGGATTCCTTCCACGCCGGCCTCAAGGCCCTGGTGCGCGACCTCAACCACCTCTACGCCGCGACCCCGGCGTTGTACGCGCGGGACACCGAGGCCGCCGGCTTCCAGTGGCTGGTCTCGGACGATGCTGAGAACAACGTCATCGCCTGGGCCCGCAAGGGGCGCCAGCCGGGCGAGATCGCGATCGTGGTGTCCAACTTCACGCCGGTCGTGCGCCACGGCTACCGCATCGGCGTGCCGATGGCCGGCCATTACCGCGAGGCGTTCAACTCGGACGCGGAGCAGTACGGCGGCAGCAATGTCGGCAATTACGGCGGGATCGACGCGGTGGCGGAGGCCTCGCACGGCCAGGACCACTCCCTGACCCTGTCGCTGCCGCCACTCGCGACGCTGATCCTGGTGCGGCAGGGCTGAGGCTCGACTTGCCGGCGCGGCTTCATCGAGCCGCGCCGGCCCGAACGTCGCCAGCCTCACGCCACGCAGGCCGCGGATGGTAAAGGCTCCTCGGACAGGGCCTGGCCCCAATGAAGCTGTTGCCGAACCGCTGGGCCGTCGCCGCGATCGTCCTCGGTGTCCTCTTCGGCGCCACGTATCTGCGTTTTGCAATCCGGCCGGCGATCGAGGTCGTGGTTCCACTCCCGATGGCTGATGCCCGGGTGCGCATGCAGGGTTGGGCCGGCTTCCTGGACGACGGTCCCGAAATCCTCGTCATCGAAACGTCGGCGGGTACTCTCCACGCCGATCTCGGAAGCGACTGGGGGAGTGGTCCGAGGGTACTTTTGTATCGGACACCGCAGGATCAGCTCGGCGTCCTCCGAGATGGTGCCACATTCGAGGCTGTCGTCGATCTGAGCGGCAAGTCCGGTCCGTCATTCGTACCCACGCAGTCCCTCGACAGCGCGGGATGGACCTATCTGGGTGCGATTGTCCTCAAGCATATCGATGGCGCTCGATTCGTCTTACCCACTGAGTCCGATGAATGCTACCCGATGTTGGGCGCAGGATCGAGCCATCTCCGAAAGGCGCACCAAGTCGAGCACATGTGTTTGCATCCGAAGCCTGGCGCTTAATCACGATCCAACCGGCTGAGCCTGCACGAGCCACGGCTCAGCCGGAGCGTCCCGTATGTCGTTCCTCCCGGCTTGCGCCGCGGCGCACCTCTTGCGATGCCTTGAGTCCCCGAATCCCTTCGGTTGAGGCCCCGCATGACTCTCCCGCCCCTCCCCGACACGATGCCGCCGGTGAGCCGCGAGGCGGCCGGGGTGCTGCCGAGCGGCATCGGCGAGCTCGTGGCCTACGGCGTCGAGCGGCCCGGGCTGATTCCGCTCTGGGTCGGGGAGGGCGACCGGCCGACGCCGGCCTTCATCGGCGAGGCGGCGCAGCGGGCGCTGCGCGACGGCGCGACCTTCTACACGCGGATGCTCGGCATCCCGCCCCTGCGCGAGGCCCTGGCGGAGTACGTCTCGCGGCTCTACGGCGATCCCGTCGGGCCGGGGCGGTTCTTCGTGACGGTCGGGGGCATGCACGCCTTCCACACCGCGATCCGCATCGCCGCCGAGCCCGGCGACGAGGTGGTGCTGCCGACCCCGACCTGGTCGAACTTCTTCGGCGCGGTCGCGATGCAGGGCGCGCGGCCCGTGCCCGTGCCGATGCAGTTCGACCCTGCGTCCGGCTGGAGCCTCGACATCGCCCGGATCGCGGCGGCGATCACCCCGCGCACCCGCGCCATCGTGCTCAACACCCCGGCGAACCCGACCGGCTGGGTCGCCACGAAGGAAGACCTCGAGGCGGTGCTGGCGATCGCCCGGGAGCACCGGCTCTGGATCGTCGCCGACGAGATCTACGGCCGGTTCTGTTTCGATCCGGCGCACGAGGCCCAGGGCCGGGCGCCGTCGATCCGCGACGTCTGGCAGCCCGAGGACCGCGACCGGGTGCTGTTCGTCCAGACCTTCTCGAAGAACTGGGCGATGACCGGCTGGCGGGTCGGCTGGCTGGAGGGACCGGAATCGATCGGCCGGATCGTCGACGGGCTCGTCCTCTACGGCACGTCGGGTGTCGCCACCTTCCTCCAGCACGCCGCCGTCACGGCGATCCGGGAGGGGGAGGCGCTGGTGGCCGAGCAGGTGGCGCAGGCCCGGGCAGGGCGCGAGATCGTCTGCAACGCGTTGAGCGCCGTGCCGGGCGTCGAGTTGCCGAGCCCCCCCGGCGCGTTCTACGCCTTCCCGCGGGTGCCGGCCGAGCCGGACGACGTCCGCCTCGCCAAACGGCTCGTCGACGAGGCGAATGTCGGGCTCGCCCCGGGCTCGGCCTTCGGGCCCGGCGGCGAAGGGTTTTTACGATTGTGCTTCGCCCGCTCGGCGGCGGATCTCACCGAGGCGATGCGCCGGATGGTGCCTGTGCTGACGCCGCGGTGAGAATTTATTGTCCTGAATCGACAGATGTTTATCCGACCAGCAGCCTCATCCTGAGGTGCCGGAGCGAAAGCGGAGGCCTCGAAGGAGGGCTCCAGCTCGCTCGGAGACTTCTGGAAGCCTCCTTCGAGGCTCCCTGCGGTCGCACCTCAGGATGAGGTCGCGGGTGGGATAGTAAAGACGGTCGCGCCGCTGCTTGCGCCGGCCAAGCAGGTTTATCGCTTGCGCACGAATTCCGTGCGCAGCACCAGTCCCTTGATCGTGTCGTGACGGCAATCGATCTCGTCGTCGTTGTCGGTAAGGCGGATCGAGCGGATCACCGTGCCCTGCTTGAGGGTCTGGTTCGCGCCCTTGACCTTCAGGTCCTTGATCAGGGTGACGGAGTCACCGTCGCTGAGAACGTTGCCGGAGGCGTCGCGCACCTCCCGGACCGCAGCGGCCTTCATCTCGCCGGCGGGGCGCCACTCGCCCGTCGCCTCGTCGTACACGTAATCGTCGTCCGCACCCGTCACGCCTGCCCGTCCTCCGTTGCGCGGACGTTGTCACCGGGCGGAGCGGCCTGCCGCAAGGGGCGGCGCGTCAGATAACGGGTAAACCGCGCTGCTTGGCCTCCTCGGCGGGCTCGACGTGGATCGTCACCACGGCGCCTGCCACCGCGCCCTCGATTGCGGCTTCCAGCCGGTCGCAGATGGCGTGCGATTCCGCCACCGTCATCTCGCCCGGCACCACGAGGTGGAAGTCGATGAAGGTGACCTGGCCGGCATGGCGGGTGCGGACGTCGTGGGCCTCCAGCGCGCCCTCGCCGTGCTCGGAGATCAGCCGGCGGATCTGCCCCACCATCTCGGCCGGCGCCGCCTGGTCCATCAGGCCGCTCACCGAATCCCGCACCATGGCGCCGCCCGACCACAGGATGTTGAGCGCCACCACCACGGCGATGACCGGATCGAGAATCGCCCAGCCGGTCGCGGTGGCGAGCCCCAGCCCGATCAGCACGCCGCCGGAGGTGACCACGTCGGCCAGAACGTGCTTGCCGTCGGCCACAAGCGCCGGCGAGCGCCAGTCGCGCCCGCGCCGGACCAGCATCACGCCCCAGACCAGGTTGATCACCGTGGCGAGGCCGTTCACCGCGACGCCGGCGAGCGGCGCGTCGAGCATCTTGGGCGCCTGGAGTGCGTCGTAGGCGTCGCGCAGGATCACCACCGCGGCGACGATGATCAGCGCGCCCTCGATCACTGCGGAGAAGTACTCGGCCTTGTGGTGGCCGTAGGGGTGGTCCTGGTCGGCGGGCCGGGCGGCGACGCGCAGGGCCACGAAGGCGGTCATCGCGGCCACGACGTTGATGATGCTCTCGAGGGCGTCCGAATAGAGCGCGAGGCTCCCGGTGATCCACCAGGCGCCGAACTTGAGGGCGAGCACCAGAAGGCCGACCCCGGCGCTGGCGAGGGCGGCGGCTTGCGCACGTTCCATGACGATGTTCCGAGATTGGTCGTGGCCGCCTTGCGGGGGCGCTCCGCTGTGGCGCGGTTCCCTTAAGGCGGCGCATGCCGGAAGGCCACGGCACAGGTCATAGCCGGGGCTAACCCGGGTTGCGCGCGACGCGCGCGGAACCTTGGCACCGGCTCCGCATTGCCCGTTTCATGAGCATCGCCTTCGTTCGCGAGAAGGAGGGCGGGGAGGCCTTCGAGGATCTCCCCGACCGTCCCGTCTCCCCGCACCCGAACTTCGTCACGCCGGAGGGCCTCGCCCTGATCGACGCGGAGCTGGACCGGCTGCACACCGAGCATGCCGGCCTGTCGCCCGACGACAAGGCGAACATGGCGCGGGTGAACCGCGACCTGCGCTACTGGACCGCCCGGCGCAACTCGGCCCAGGTAGTGGAGCAGCCACCCGGCGACACGGTCCATTTCGGCTCGACCGTCACCATCGCGCGCGAGGACGGCACCGAGCAGACCTTCCACATCGTCGGCGAGGACGAGGCCGACCCGGCCAAAGGCTCCCTCGCCTACGTGGCGCCCCTCGCCCGGGCGCTCACCGGCAAGCAGGCCGGCGACACCGTCGAGGTGGCGGGTCACGAGGTCGAGATCGTCTCGGTCCGCTGAGTCGGAACGCGGCCCTCGATCAGGTCGCGCTCGCGGGCGATGGCGTCGCCGACGAAATCGAGGAAGGCCCGCACCCGGGCGGCCCGGCGCAGGTCCGGATGGGTGAGGAGCCAGAGCCCGGCGGCCAGTTCGGGCTCCGGCTCCGAGAGCCGCACGAGGCCGGGCCGGCGGTCGCCGATCACGCAGGGCAGGGGGCCTAGGCCGATCCCGGCCTCCACCGCATCCGCCAGCCCCTGCACGGTGTCGAGGCGCAGCACGATGCGCTCAAGGCTCGTACGCTCCTGCACGTAGCGCGCAACGGCGGCCGCTCCGAGCCGGGGCGCCGGCGAGACCCAGCGCTGCTCGGACAATGGGACGGTCCGGTCGATGTCGGCCCGGCCGTAGAGCGCCCAGGCGATGGTGGCGAGGCGCCGGCCGACCAGGGTGTCGGGCGGGTCGTTGGTGGCGCGGAGCGCCACGTCGGCATCACGCTTGGCGAGGTTGAGCGCCTGCTCCGACACGACGACATCGAGGCGCACCTCCGGGCAGCGGGCGCAGAACGCCGCGAGGATCGGGGTGAGCAGGCCGGTCAGCAGCGAGGCCGCGGTGGTGATGCGCAGTTCGCCCGCAGGGCTCAGGCCCTGGCCCTCGATCCGGCGGGTGAAGGCCAGCACCTCCTCCTCCATCCGGGCGGCGATGCGGGCCATCTCCTCGGCGGCCGGCGTCGGCACGTAGCCGGTGCGGTGGCGCTCGAAGAGCGGCGTGCGCAGGGCGGTCTCGATCTGGCCGAGGCGCCGGAAGGCGGTGGAGTGGTTGATGCCGAGCCGCTCGGCGGCCTGGGTCAAGCCGCGCTGGTCGGAGATGGCCTTCACCAGCCGGAAATCGTCCCAGGCGAGGGCGGCACTCATGAGGTCGGGCTCCTGACCTTGCGTGCGCGCAAGCACGGGCTTGCAGCATAGGCCATTTCCGGCGAGCCCGCGATCCGCGATGGTCCGCCCCCGAAACTCGAAGGAGATCCCCGATGGCGAAGGTTCTGGTCCTCTACTACTCGACCTACGGCCATATCGAGCAGATGGCCTACGCGGTGGCCGAGGGCGTGCGCGAGACGGGCGCCGAGGTGGTGGTGAAGCGGGTGCCCGAGCTGGTGCCGGAGGAGATCGCGCAGAAGTCGCATTACAAGCTCGACCAGGCGGCGCCGATCGCCACCGTCGACGAGCTGCCGTCCTACGACGCGATCATCTTCGGCACGCCGACCCGCTACGGCAACATGGCCTCGCAGATGAAGAACTTCATCGACCAGACCGGCGGGCTGTGGGCGAAGGGCGCCCTCGTCGGCAAGGTCGGGGCGGTGTTCACCTCGACGGCCTCACAGCATGGCGGCCAGGAATCGACGATCCTGAGCTTCCACACCGTGCTCCTGCATCAGGGCATGGTGATCGTGGGCCTGCCCTACAGCTTCCAGGGCCAGCTCGGCACCACCGAGGTGATGGGCAACTCGCCCTACGGCGCCTCGACCATCGCGGGCGGCGACGGCAGCCGCCAGCCGAGCGCGGTCGAGCTGGAGGGCGCCCGCTTCCAGGGCCGCCACGTCGCCGGCATCGCGGCGAAGCTCGCCGGGTGAGGCGTTCGGCCAAAGAAAAAGCCCGGACATGGTCCGGGCCTCTGAGGCGGAAGGTCGATGGGGGCTTAGGTGACCTTCTAGGCCCTCTTAACGCGGGCCTGGCGGATATGGTTCCGCGGGTTGCGAAAAAAAATCGGGCGATCCGCCAATGCCTATCGGACCACCTTCGCGGATCCTCCTGCCCAGGCAGTCGCGACCGTGAAGCCTGATGCTTGGGCGGGCCGCACAGCAACCCTCTGCGTCATCCCGGGGCCGCGTAGCGGAACCCGGGATCCATAACCGCTGACGATGCTGAATGAGGCGGGTCCTGTTCCGCTTCATCCTGAAACGTCGGCGATTATGGATCCCGGGTTCTCGCCTGCGGCGAGCCCCGGGATGACAGGGAGGGTGTTGGTCTTGGGGTGTTGGTCCTGTCGAGGGAAGCGACCGAACCCTCACCGCGGCGCCGCCGCCCGCGCCAGCCGGTCGCGGATCGCCTCGCCCAGACCGCGCTCCGGGATCGGCGCCACCGCGATCGTCGCCGGGCCGGCGGCGTCGAGGCGGCGCAGATGAGCGAAGAGGTGGGACGCCGCCTCCGCGAGGTCGCCGGCCGGGCTGAGATTGAGCGAGAGCGCCGCACCGGCGAGCCCGTCCGGCGGGACCGGCCCGAACAGCAGGGCGGCCTCGCCGGGCCGGATCCGCGTCGCGTCGAGACGGACCGCGGCGCGGGGCGCGTAATGCGAGGCCAGCAGCCCCGGCGAGACCGGCGCCGCCCCCTCCGGCGCGCTCGGTAGGGCCAAGTCGCGGCCCAGAACCGCCTCGATCGCCTCGCGCGGCACGCCGCCCGGGCGCAGGAGCACCGGCGGGCCGTCGAGACAGGCGACGATGGTCGATTCAACCCCGACCGGGCAGGACCCGCCGTCGAGGATCGCGGCGATCCGGCTGTCGAGGTCGCCGAGCACGTGATCGACCTCGGTCGGGCTCACCCGCCCCGAGCGGTTGGCGGACGGCGCCGCCACCGGGCGGCCCGCCGCCGTCAGCAGATCCCGGGCGAGACGACTGCCAGGCACCCGGAGCGCGACGCTCGGCAGCCCCGCCCGGGCGAGGTCGCAGACGGTGCCCCCCACGGCCAAAGGCACCACCAGGGTGAGGGGACCTGGCCAGAAGGCCTCGGCCAGCGACAGGGCGTCGGGACCGAAAACCCCCTCGCGCCTCGCCGCCGCGAGGTCGGGCAGGTGGGCGATCAGCGGGTTGAAGCGTGGCCGCTCCTTGGCGGCATAGATGCCCGCCACCGCCGCCGGATCGCTCGCGTCCGCCCCGAGGCCGTAGACGGTCTCGGTGGGGATCGCCACCAGTTGGCCGGCTCGCAGGAGGGCGCCGGCCTCCGCGATGCCCGCTTCATCGGCGGCGAGGCGGCGGGTCGGCATTGACCCGCGATCATCGTTCACGTCTAAACTATCCGTCACCATGCCGCCGGCCGTAGCGTCGGCGGCCGCCGCACGTCAAATCCAAAGGGTGGTTCGCCCGGCGAAGCCGCCTCAAGCTCTGTCGGGAGGAGCCCTCGATGACCTATCGCGCGCCCGTGGCCGAGATGGCCTTCACCCTCCGGCACGTCGCCGGGCTCGACCGCGCCATCGCCGAGGGGCTGCATGGCGATCTCTCGGACGACCTCGTCGACACCATCCTGGAGGAGGCCGGCCGTTTCGCCAACGACGTAGTGGCGCCCCTGAACAAGATCGGCGACCGCCACGGCACCCCGCTCAAGGACGGCGTCGTGACGATGCCGCCGGGCTATCGCGAGGCCTACCACGCCTGGACCGAGGGCGGCTGGAACGCCCTGCCGGGCCCGGTGGAGTATGGCGGCCAGGGCCTGCCGATCCTGCTCAACGCTGCCTGCATCGAGATGTGGAACTCCGCCGCGATGGCCTTCGGCCTCGGGCCGCTGCTGACCGCCGGCGGCGTCGAGGCGCTGAGCCGGCACGGCAGCGAGGCGTTGCGCGCCCGCTACCTCGAGAAGCTGGTCTCGGGCGAGTGGACCGCCACCATGAACCTCACCGAGCCGCAGGCCGGCTCGGACCTCTCGGTGATGCGCACCCGCGCCGAGCCCGCCGGCGACGGCAGCTACCGGATCTCGGGCGAGAAGATCTACATCACCTGGGGCGAGCACGACCTCACCGACAACATCGTCCACCTGGTGCTCGCCCGGCTCCCCGACGCGCCGGCCGGCACCCGCGGCATCTCGCTGTTCCTGGTGCCGAAGGTGCTGCCGGACGGCTCACGCAACGCGCTGACATGCGCGGGGATCGAGCACAAGCTCGGCATTCACGGCTCGCCGACCTGCACCATGGTCTATGACGGCGCCACCGGCTGGCTCGTCGGCGAGCCGAACCGGGGCCTCGCCTGCATGTTCACGATGATGAACAACGCCCGCCTCGGCGTCGGCCTCCAGGGCGTCGCCATCGCCGAGCGGGCCTACCAGCAGGCGCTGTCTTACGCCCGCGACCGCCGCCAGGGCCGGGCGAGCGCGGTGGGCGAGGGCGCGAGCGCGATCATCGAGCATCCCGACGTGCAGCGGATGCTGCTCACCATGAAGGCGCTGACCGGAGCCTCCCGCGGCATCTGCTACCTGACGGCGGAGGCGATCGACCGCGCCCACCGGGCGCCGGACGAGGCGGCGCGTAAAAGCGCGCAAGCCCGGGCCTCGCTGCTGACCCCGGTGGCCAAGGCCTTCTCGACCGATATCGGCATCGAGGTCGCCTCGCTCGGCATCCAGGTCCATGGCGGCATGGGTTTCGTCGAGGAGACCGGCGCCGCCCAGCACCTGCGCGACGCCCGCATCGCGGCGATCTACGAGGGCACCAACGGCATCCAGGCGATCGACCTCGTCACCCGCAAGCTGCCGCTGGAGAACGGCGCGGTGGTGCGCGGCCAGATCGGCGCGATGCGCCTCGTCGCCGAGCGGGTGCTGAAGGAGGGCGGGCCCGCCTTCGGCCACACCGCCCCGCGCCTGCGCGAGACGATCGAGGCTCTCGACCGGGCGACGAGCCACCTCCTCAAGGCGCTCGGCTCGAACCGGCCTGAGGAGGCGCTCGCCGGCGCCACGCCGTACCTGCGTCTGTTCGGCCTCGCGCAAGGCGGCACCTGCCTGGCGCAGGCGGCCTTGGCGGCGCACGCGGCGGCGCAAGCGGGCGAGAGCGACCCGGCGCACCCGGCCCGCATCGCGCTCGCCCGGTTCTTCGCCGAGAACCTCGCGACGGCCGCGCGGGGTCTGGAGGAGACGGTGACCGGGGGCGGCGGCTTCCTGCAGGACGGGGCGCTGGCGCTCGCGGGGTGAGGGCCGGCGCGATGCATCTCTCCAGGATCGAATTCCTGCCCTGACACCCTCCGCGTCATCCCGGGGCCGCGAAGCGGAGCCCGGGATCCAGAACCGCGGATGGCTGAGACTAGAGCGAGGCGCGTCCCGCTTCTTTCTGTACCACCTGCGGTTCTGGATTCCGGGCTCCGCTTCGCGGCCCCGGAATGACGCGGTGGGTGTCATTCCGTTGATTGGGCAGATCATTGCCCGCTCGAAACCATCTGCTGGTGACACCATGACCGATCACGTCCGCATCACCGACCAGCCCGGCGGCGTCCGCCTCGTCCAGCTCGCGCGCCCCGAGAAGAAGAACGCCCTCACCGGCGCCATGTACGATGCCATGCGGGAGGCGCTGGAAACGGCGGATCGCGAGGGGTCGGGCGTCGGCGCCGTGGTCTTCGCCGGGGTCGAGGGCGTGTTCACCGCCGGCAACGACATCGCCGATTTCGTCGCCCGGGCGGAACAGTCCTTCGGCGAGGCGCCGTCCCTGCGCTTCATCCGCCAGCTGGCCGTGACCCGCACGCCGATGGTGGCGGCGGTGGACGGGCTCGCGGTCGGGGTCGGCACCACGCTGACGCTGCATTGCGACCTCGTCTACGTCGCGCCCGCCGCAACCTTCCGGATGCCGTTCGTCGATCTCGGCCTCGTGCCGGAGGCGGCGTCGAGCTACCTGCTCCCGCGCCGGGTCGGGCTGCCGAAGGCGACGGAGCTCCTGCTCCTCGGCGAGGCCTTCGGGGCCGACGAGGCGGTGCGGCTCGGCCTCGCCAACGCGGTCGTCCCGGCCGACGGGCTCCTCGAACACGCATTGGCGCAAGGCGCGAAGCTCGCCGTCAAGCCCCGCCAGGCGCTCGCCGCCGCCCGCCGGCTGATCCGCGGCGACCACGAGGCGGTGCGCGCCGCCATGGACGCCGAGGCCGCGGCCTTCGACGCGGCTTTGCGCTCGCCCGAGGCGCAAGCGGCCTTCCAGCGCTTCCTGTCCCGCGGCACCCGGTGAGGCCCGCGGGAATCCCGGACCTCTCGGACAAGGTCTGCCTCGTCGCCGGCGCCTCGCGCGGGGTCGGGCGCGGCATCGCCCGGGCGCTGGCTGAGGCGGGGGCCACGGTGGTGGTCACCGCCCGCTCGAGCGAGACCGGCCGGCGCACCGATCAGCGCAACGAGGCTCTGGAGGACACCGCCCGGGAGGTCGACCTCGCGGGCGGGCGCGGCCACCACTACCTCTGCGACCACACCCGCGAGCCGGAGGTGGACGCGATGGTGCGCTGGGTGCTGCGCCGCTTCGGCCGCATCGACGTCGCCGTGTCGAGCGTGTGGGGCGGCAACGAGGGCTATGACGGCGTGCGCTACCCCGATGGCGCCACGTGGGGCACCGCCTTCTGGCGCCGCGGCCTCGCGCCGTTGCGCCACAACCTCGAGACGGGTCCGCTCGCCGGCCTGATCCTCGCCCGGGCGGTGGCCCCCGCCATGGTCTCGGCCAGGGGCGGCCTCCTGGCGCTGGTCTCGTTCGACACCGAGGCCTATCTCGGCGACCTGTTCTACGACCTCGCCAAGGCCGCCACCAACCGCCTCGCCTTCGCGATGGCGGAGGAACTAGCGCCCTACGGCGTGACGGCTGTGGCGCTGGCGCCCGGCCTGGTGCGGACCGAGCGGGTGGTGGAGGCCGGGATGGGGGGCGAGGTGGGGGAGAGCCCGCTCTATGTGGGGCGGGCGCTGGCGGCGCTCGCGGGCGATCCCAGGGTCAAGGCCTTCACGGGCCAAGTCCTGCACGCGGCCGACCTGGCGCGGTCTTACGGCTTCACCGACGAGGACGGGACCCAGCCGGAACGCTACCGGCCAGACGGAGCCGCTCAGTAAGAGTCCCCCGCCACCCCCGCCGTCACCAGAGCCACGCCCGAACTCGTGCCGAGCCGCGTCGCGCCGGCGGCGACCAGGGCGCAGGCGGCCTCCAGGCTGCGCACGCCGCCGGATGCCTTGACACCGACGGCGTCGCCCACCGTCGCGCGCATCAGGGCGACGTCGGCCACGGTGGCGCCGCCGGTCGAGAAGCCGGTCGAGGTCTTGACGAAATCGGCGCCGGCCTCGACCGCGAGAAGGCAGGCGAGGCGCTTCTGCGCGTCGTCGAGGAGGCAGGTCTCGATGATGACCTTCAGCACGGAGCCCCGGCAGGCAGCCCGCACCGCCGCGATGTCGGCTCGCACCACGGCGTGGTCGCCCGCCTTCAGGGCACCGAGCGCGACCACCATGTCGATCTCGGCAGCACCCCGGCCCACGGCGCCGGCGGCTTCCGCCGCCTTGTCCTCCGGCCGCACCGCCCCGAGGGGAAAGCCGACGACGGAGCAGGGGGCGACGTCGCTGCCGGCCAGGATCCCGGCGACGAGCCCGACATGGACCGGGTTGACGCAGACTGCCTTGAAGCGGTGAGCCAGCGCCTCCTCGCACAGGCGCCGTATCTCGGCCGGGGTCGCGTCGGCCCGCAGGAGCGTGTGGTCGATCAGGCGGGCGAGGGCGGGCGCGTCCACGGTCACGTCTCCGAGCGGCCCCGGGAGGGCGCCGCGACGGCCATGCGTTCCATCGCGGCGGGCGGACCGTCAAGCGCCGGGGATCGGAGTCCGGCCGGATCTACCGTCCGCTCGCCTGGCGGATCGCCGCGACCGTCTTCTCGACGAAGGCGACGCCCGGTTCGGTGAAGGTGATCTCGTCGTCGCTCAAGGTCGCGAGGCCGCGGGTCTCGACCTCGGCGGCGCCTTCCGGATCCGCGTGGTGGCCGCTGCCGTCCCGGCGCACCACCGAGCTGATCGGCTGGCCGCTGATCAGGTGGTGGTAGGCCGCGAAGGCGAAGATCGACAGGGCGCGGTCGGAGAGGGCGTTGGTGTCGGCAGCCATCGGGTCGGGCCTCGGGGGTCGGGCGGTGGTCAGGAATGCGCCGCAGGATGCGGGCGCGGTCCCGGCCCAACGCCCGGGATCTGGAAAGGTGGTGCGTCCCCGATGCCGCAGGGCTTATCGAAGATTCCTCACCGCAGCCGGGCCGGGAGCGGCATCGCCGAGGTCTTCTCGTCGTAGAGCACCGCGTAGCGGCCCGATTCCAGGTCGAACATCGCGTAGTCGATCCCCTTGATGGTCTCGGTCCGGAAATGCACCCGCTGGCCGCCGCGGGTGATCGCCGCGAGGCGATGGGACAGGGCCGAGACCGGCAGCATCCCGGTCACCCGCTCCGGCCCGTCGTCGAGTTGGACCCGGAAGGTCAGGTCGTGCCCGTTCCAGGCCAGGGCCTCGAACCGGGTCGCCTCCCGGCGGTCGAGCCAGCGCAGCATCTGGGCCGCCGAGATCATCGCGACGCCGCGCTCGCGGGCCGCCGCGACCAGGTGGTCGAAGTAGCCGTCGGTGTAGTCGTAATGGGTGCCGAAGGCGCCGAAGAACTGCTCGGGGCCGAGCGCCCGGTCGAGCATCGTGGTGATGCCGGTGCGCTGGTCGACGCCGTTCTCGTTCACCAGGTGGCTGGCGGCCTGGTAGATGTCGAGGACCCGCCCGTCGAGATCGGCAAAGCGCATCGGGAAGCCCGAGCCGTTCATGAAGCCCGGCCGCCGGCGGATCCACGAGCCGGGCCAGTAATAATAGCCGAGGTCGAGGCGGATCCCGGTCGCCCGCTCGATCTTGGCGGTGTCGGCCCAGCCGTTCCAGGTGACGCAGTGCAGGCGGTGGGTCTCCTGCGCCGGCAGGCCGAGTTTCTCGCCGATGCCGCCGACCTGCCGGCTCAGCGCCAGGCCCAGGGTCGCACCGTCGACGTCGCGGCAGCCGGTATCAGCGTGAATTCCGGTCTCGAAGCCGAGCGCCGCGTAAGATCGCGCGTCGTCCGATCCTAAGCGCGTCGCCGGCGTGACGTAGGAGGTCGCCCGCGCGCAATCCCAGGCCTCCGGCCGGCAGTCGATCGGGCTCTCGGCGACGAGGCGCTTGTAGGAATCCAGGGTGCCGCGGCGCGTGGCGTGGTCGTCCCCGGCCATGATGAGGGCGGCGCGGCGCTCGTCGGGCAGGTACCAGACCCGCGGCAGCGGCAGCCGCTCGGCGCTCATCGTCACAATCAGGTTGGCGAGCAGCCGCTGCTGCTCGTCGGCCTGCGGGATCGCCACCCGCGACAGGTCGAGGTAGTCGGGGAAGAACAGGTCGTTCGGCCGCCGTGGCGGCAGCCCGTCCCGCTCCTGGCCCGCGAAGGCCGGGTTGCCCTGGCGCAGGCGCACCACCGAGGTGGCGAGGTCGAAGGCGAAGGCCGCCGCCTGGCCCTGGCCGGCCCGGTGCAGCGACACCGCCGGCCAGGGCAGGGCCTCAGCCCCGGTCGAGAGGCGGGCGAGGACCGTGGCATCCTGCGCGGCATAGCGGGTCGTGGGGCCGTGGAACTGCATCGCCTGGTGGACGATGCCGCGGGCGGCCGGCGCCTGTGCGTCGACCTGGAGATACCGCCCGGCGGACCCGTCTTCGCCGAGGGCATGTCCGGCCGCGGCGAGGCCGAACAGCGGCAGCCACGCGCCCTCGGGCCGGATCGCGATCAGGTTGCCGCCGTCCTGCACCCAGTCGGAGAGTCGCGCGGCCAGGGCCTCGTCCGGCGTCTCGGTCATCAGCACCAGGGCGGTCCGGGCGAGGCGCTCCGGCGTGAGGTCCTGCGTCGCGACCACCGAGAACAGGTTCAGCCCCTCCGCCCGCAGGATCTCGGCGTAGTACGGCCCGAAGGGATTCTGGGGCCCCACCGCCACCAGGACCGGCGCGCCGGGAACCTCGGCGAGTTCGGGCGTCGCCGCCACGGTGAAGCGCCCCTCCGCCGGCCCCCGCAGGGTGAGCCCGAGGGTGCTCTCCGGTCGGCTCCCCGTCCCGGCTCCGACCGCGATCCGGTACGTCGCGCCCGGCCGCAGGGGCGTCTGCGGCACCAGCCGGGCGGAGCGCTGGGCCGCGTCGTAGGTGATCGCGACCGCGACCGGCGCACCGCCCTCCTCGCGCAGGGCGATCGTCGCGGGCCCGATCGTCTCCGGCGCCATGTCGCGGGAGAAGCCGACCGCGATCGGCAGACCGGGATAGACTTCCGTAGCGCCATCCAGCGGCATCAACGCCAGCACACGCGGAGAGAGTTGCTCAAACAAGAGGCGAAACGATGCCGCGAGCATCATACATAAGACTACTGACATCAGCAGGCGCATGACGACACGTTGCATCACATCTCTCGCCGAATACGATTGTTGTATGGCGGATGCTTAGCAGGCCGATCCACGGGAGGACAGCCGGGACGGCGCCGACGCGCGCATCCCTTGGTGGAGGGGGCGGGGACCGCCTACCGCTTTGGGGGAAGGTTAGGCCGGACGCGCGAAGCGGGCGCGGCGCCGCGCGAGCGGCGGCTCGGAACCAAGAATCAGCGCTGTCTGAAAGATCCGGCCGGTGGCGCTCCCAAGGGGACTCGAACCCCTGTTTTCGCCGTGAGAGGGCGACGTCCTAGACCGCTAGACGATGGGAGCTGGCCCGGCGGG